>JAGWUO010000266.1 GCA_028868395.1 Cytophagales bacterium
GTCTGTTTTAAGCGATGCGGATAAGGTAATTCCGAACTTTGTCGGAATAAAATCGGCTGAATTACTTCTTTTTTAAAGAAACAGCCTAGCACAGAAATGTCCAAAATTTACAATTTTCTATTTTTGTGTTATTGTTAAGATTACCTAATAAACCGAATGAAGCAATACCTTAAAATTGATGAGTGGAAGGTTATCGAAGACCAATTCCACCCCGCCTACAACGAAATCACTGAATCCATTTTTTCTCTGGGCAACGGCCGTATGGGACAAAGAGGGTCTTTTGAGGAAACCTACACGGGGAAAACCTTGCAGGGAAATTACGTTGCGGGTGTCTATTACCCAGATAAAACACGCGTAGGTTGGTGGAAAAACGGTTATCCAGAATATTTTGCTAAAGTATTAAATGCCGCAAACTGGAATGGATTATCCATCCAAATAGGTGGGTTAGAAGTTGATTTACACACGAGTGAAATCCATACCTTTTATCGTGAATTGAACATGAAGGAGGGTTATATTCTCCGTACTTGTGAAATCACGCTTTCGAATGGTAAGCGATTAGCCATTGAATCTATTCGCTTAAATAGCATGGCAGATGATGAATCAGGTGTCATTTCCTATTCCATCACCCCGCTTAACTTTTCTGAAGAAATACAAGTGAAAGCCTTTATCGATGGAGACATCAAGAATAAGGATTCGAATTACGATGAAAAATTTTGGGATGAGGTAAAAGTAGGTTCGAATTTTGTTTGGTCTAAAACCAAGAAAACAGGTTTCGAAGTCATTACAGCTCAGCAAATCGAGATTAAAACCGGTGGTCAAAAAGTAGATGCAAAAGCTACCTCGACAACCCGCGAAAAATACAGTGAGCTTGCTTACACGCTATCAGCAAAGCAAGGCGAAAAATTAACTATCATCAAGTATGCGGTTAATATCAGCTCTGAAAATCACCCTACTGCCTCTTTTGAGAAAATTGCCTCAGACTACTTAGCGCGTATTTCGGCAAAGGGTTTTGAGCAAATGTTACAAGAACAAGCGGCAGCTTGGGCCCAAAAATGGGCTATCAACGATATCATCATTTCGGGTGATGCATCCGCTCAACAAGGTATTCGTTTCAATATCTTCCAAATGAACCAAACCTACACAGGGGAGGACGATCGCTTAAATATTGGACCTAAAGGCTTTACCGGAGAGAAATACGGCGGATCAACTTATTGGGACACAGAAGCCTATTGCATTCCATTCTATTTAGGAACTGCTCCGGCAAAAGTTTCTAAAAACCTATTAATCTACCGTTGGAAGCAATTAGACCGCGCTATTGAAAACGCAGGTAAGCTAGGCTTCAATAAAGGGGCTGCCCTTTATCCAATGGTGACGATGAACGGAGAAGAGTGCCACAACGAGTGGGAAATCACCTTCGAAGAAATCCACCGCAACGGTGCCATCGCTTACGCGATTATGGATTACGTGAATTACACAGACGATCGCAAACATTTAGTGGAATACGGTTGGGAAGTATTAGTCGGAATCGCGCGTTTCTGGGCTCAACGTGTAAACTGGTCGGAAGACAAACAGAAATACGTCATGCTAGGCGTTACAGGGCCTAATGAATACGAAAACAACGTAAACAACAACTGGTATACGAATTACATCGCCACTTGGTGTTTAAAATACACACTCGAAGTTTACGCAGAGATTCAAAAAAATTACCCAGCAGAAGCTGCGGCTAAAATAACGTCAACGGCCTTTACCAAAGAGGAAATAACGCAATTTCAGCACATTATCGAAAACATGTATTTCCCACGCGATGAAAAACGAGGAATCTATCTACAACAAGATGGTTTCTTAGATAAAGTCATTGCACCCGTTGATACCATTGCTGCAGAAAGACCCATTAACCAAAAATGGTCTTGGGATCGCATCCTACGTTCTTGCTACATCAAACAAGCGGACGTATTGCAAGGAATTTATTTCTTTGAAGATGATTTCAGCCTGGAAGAATTAGAGCGCAATTACAATTTCTATGAACCTATCACGGTGCACGAATCTTCGTTAAGCCCTTGCGTTCATAGTATTTTAGCCGCAAAACTTGGGAAAGAAGACAAATCCTACGAATTCTACACACGTGCCGCGCGTTTAGACTTAGATGATTACAATAACGATACGGAAGATGGTTGCCACATCACGAGTATGGCGGGAACCTGGATGTCGATTATCAAAGGTTTTGGCGGAATGCGCTTGAAGGATCACACTTTGCATTTCAATCCTTTCTTGCCAAAACAGTGGAACGAATTCTCCTTCAAAATTAACTTCCGTGCAAATCAATTAAACATCGCAGTGAAAAGATCGGGAGTGGAGATCACTAATTTGGCGGGACCGGAGTTGACGGTGTTTGTGCATGGTGAAGCGCGCAAACTTTCTAAAGTATAAAGCATAGAGCACAAAGCATAAATTATGTATTAAAAAAGGGATCAAGTATTGATCCCTTTTTTAATGAATTCGTGAAACACATTTTCTATACTCATCACCAAAGGC
>JAGWUO010000267.1 GCA_028868395.1 Cytophagales bacterium
CCGTATTAAAATAGGAGTTTTGGCGCCAACCATTTCCAATGCGTTTTTGGTAGTAGGTCGTATAACTTAAACGTCCTGCGGTTCCCCCTAGGTAATTAAAGGAGCTGAAGAGGCCATTATTTCCGGTGGTGTTTTGGCTTTCAATCACCAGCTTTGTAGATAAATCAGGCTTGCGAAGAACGAAATTCATCAAACCGCCAAACTGTGGGCCATATTGCAAAGAACTCGCTCCCCGAATGATTTCAATGCGATCAACCACCTCCATCGGTGGCGTATAATAGGCTTCTGGATAGCCCATCGGGTCAGGTGTTATGTCGTATCCATCCATCCGCACATTGAATTCCCAAGAGCGATTAGGCGATAATCCCCTCGAGGCCACCCCTAATTGAATACCCGAACCATCGCTTTCCCAAACCGAAATACCGGGTGTTCTAGAGAAAATTTGACGGGAATTATTCATCGCTAAATTCGCTTGCAGGTTATCTAGCACAATAACTTCATTCTTTTTTCCAGCTGTAATGGTGTATTCGTTGACTTGAGGTAAAAAGGTATTGCCTTTTACGCCTGATTGGGCATAGACGGATACCCCTTGAAGTTCAGTCACATCGCTTAGGCTAAAGTTTGCTTCAAGCTGGTCACCCGCTTTTATGCTGATTTCCTGTAATTGAGTTTTATAACCCACAAAACTCACTTTGATTGTATAGTGTCCGGGCTTTAATCCCTTCAGGATATACTGGCCTTTTGCATTCGTTTGTACTCCCCTAACCGTTCCCTCTAAGGTGATTGATGCACCAGGAAGAGGCTCTTTTGTTTCTGTTGAGATATATCCTGAAATGGAAGCTAACTGGGCTAAGGAGTTGAATGAAAGTAGTAATACGAAGGCGAATAGCGTGTTTTTCATTTAAATTTTATTTAGACTAATTTTAAATAGAGCACAAATGTAGGAAGCGGCGGGGATTTGTGCAACACTATTTAGAATTATTTTAAATAAGATTTTTGCTAGTCGAGTATAGCAGGTTGTAATGAATAAGGTAAATTTGGTTTAACGATTTAAAAATGAAGAAGTTTGTCTTGGTTTTATTGCTTGGCTATATGCCGTTTATTCAAGCGCAACAGATAACCCTAAAGCAGTTATCTGAAAACACCTTTATCCATACCTCCTATTTGCAAACGGATGATTTTGGGCATGTTCCTTGCAATGGTTTAGTGATTCGAAATGGCCAGCAGGCCCTTGTTTTTGATACCCCCACGGATGATAAAGGGGCAAAAGAATTAATTCGTCTGGTGCAGGATTCCTTACATTGTAAAATAGTTATGGTGATTCCGACTCATTTTCACAACGATTGCTTAGGAGGACTACAGGCTTTTCACGATGCCGGAATACCTTCCATAGCGAACGAATTAACGCTAGAATTAGCTAAAAATAGTCAGGTGACTATACCGGAATTTAGCTTTCATAAATCCTTCACATTTAAAGTGGGACAAGAAAAAGTGCTGATTAAGTTTCTAGGACAAGGTCACACACGGGATAATGTGGTGGGTTATTTTCCGAAAGAAAAAGTGTTGTTTGGAGGATGTTTAATAAAAGAGTTAGGTGCATCCAAAGGGTTTCTAGGAGATGCGAATGTCAATGAATGGCCAGCCACGGTGGCTAAAGTGAAAAAAGCCTTTCCGCGCGTGAAATGGGTGGTTCCTGGTCATGGGGATGCTGGCGACGCAAGTCTGCTTGATTATACCAGAAAATTGTTTTTATCTTTGAATTAAATAATAACCGTATGAAAAAATCAATTTTAAAATCAGTAGTTGGATTGGCATTATTGGCATCCATGAGTTCTTGTGCCACCGTTTTAGGTGGTAGGGTTACAGAATACCAACGGACAAAACCCGCTCCAGGACAACCCGCTCGAGAAGTGAGAGGTGCGGCTTTAATTGCAGATGTGATCTTGTTTTGGCCAGGTGCAATTATTGATTTTGCGACAGGAGCGATTTATAGACCACAATAATTCAATCATGAAGGCCCCATTTAACAAATATTTATACCTTGGATTCGTCCTTTTTGGACTTTATGAGCTTTTCGTTCAACACTCAGCTTTAGAGGCGGCCACTCAATTTGGCATTGCGTTAATTTTCGATCCATTCGATACAGCACAACCTTGGAAGGATCGTCCTAGTTGGCAAAAAGCGGTATTAATACTGCATCTAGCAATCGTTGCCGCCTTGTTTGGATATGAAGTGGGAAGCTCGGATGCAACGAAAGGATTTATAGATGGCTGGAACGGTAAATAAAGGGATATGTACATCTCACTCACGGGCTTGAAGCCTAAAGGGTTTATTGCTTACATTCGGTTTTGGCTATTAGCCATTCCCTCTTTCCAACAAGCCCTAACGGCACCAGGAATTCTACATAGCCAAGTCAAAAAAGTAAAGGAATATCAGTGTACTATTACTGCTTGGGAGAGCCGCGAACTGATGCTAAATTTCATGCGAAGCGGAGCTCATTTGAAGGCGATGAAAGCCTTTCATCA
>JAGWUO010000009.1 GCA_028868395.1 Cytophagales bacterium
AGCGGCTGTTTTTTCGGTTATTTTAGATAGATTAGCTAGGCATCCGTGGTGAATATGGCGAATGTCAGGTAACAAAGGACGAAAAGCATTCTTGAAGTTCTCATCACCTGCGATGGATAAGGCTCCTTGACTTGCACCATGGTAAGCGTTAAAACAGGAGATGAATTCAGTTCTGCCAGTATAGCGTTTCGCTAATTTCATGGCTCCTTCCACTGCCTCTGTCCCCGAATTGGTAAAATAGACTTGATTTAAATGTTCGGATCCGGTGGATTTAACTAATGCTTCAGCGAGTTGTACTTGTGGGCTTTGGATGTATTCTCCATATACCATTAAGTGCATATAGGCATCCACTTGGTCTTTGATGGCTTTAACGACAGCTGGATTTCGGTGTCCCACATTGGATACGGCAATTCCAGAGATCAAATCCAGGTAGGATTTTCCTTGCGCATCGTACATATACACGCCTTCCGCTTTGGTTATTTCTAATGCCAAAGGTGCGTCCGAGGTGGGCGCCATAAATTTTTGGAAGAGCTGTCGATGCGTGAATCCCATAGCGCACAAAATTACGTTAATTCTTGTTAAGTGATCGCCGTTCGTCAAATTATTCATTTCAATTAGCCTCTTTCATGTATTTTTGTTGAATGAAACCACTTTTACTTCTTTTATGTACGTGCATAGGCCTTCAGGCTCAAACACTTAGCGGAACTATTCGGTCAAACAAAGGCGAATTGATGCCGTTTTCATCTTTATGGGTAACGGATTTAAATAAAGGGACATTAGCTAATGAGGAGGGTAAATACGCCATCTCTTTACCTAAAGGAGAGCATGAAGTGGTTTTTCGCTTTTTGGGACATACGCCTAAAACGCATAAAGTTAACCTTACTGGAGATTTATCTCTTGACGTCGTATTATCTGAAGAAGCGGTAACGCTGCAGGATGTCAACGTGGGTGGGTTGAAAGAAGATCCAGCCATGGGTATGATGCGTCGGATGATTTCCATGGCCCCATTTCATTTGAAAGAAATTGATCATTATGCGGCCAAAGGATATGTCAAAGGGGCAGGTAAAATCACCTCCATTTCTAAAGTGATGAATGCCCTTGTAGGAAAGAAGATGGAAAAGGAGGCGGGTATTAAAGTGGGCTCTACTTATGTATTAGAGGGAATAAATCAGATTACATACACTCGCCCTAATAAGATAGACGAGAAAGTATTATCTAATCGGAATAATCTTCCCTCGGTTTTAAAGAATTCAGGCGCTCCTAATCTACGCATTACCCAAACCAATTTTTATCAACCTAAGGTGTGGGGATCTTTAATCTCCCCTATCTCACCATCGGCATTCTCGTTTTATAAATTTGCCTATTTGGGTAGTTTTCAGTTGAATGGCCAAACGGTTTCCAAGATTCAAGTCAAGCCTAAATCTACCTCAGATGATCTATTTGAAGGGACACTTTCCATTGTAGAAGATACCTGGAGTATTTATTCCTTCAGTTTAGCTTTCCGTAATTCACAAGGGTATTATACGTTTCAGCAGCAAAATGCGCTTTTTCAAGGCGTTTGGATGCCGGTTAATTATGATGTGAATGTGAATTTTGATGCCATGGGCTTTGGGGCCACCTTCCGTTATATAACCCAAGTCAAAGAATATTCGATTAAAGTGAATCCTGCTTTTGTGGTGAAGCCTACGATTATTGAAGAGCGTTTACATAAGGATTGGGCGAAAGAAATCAATAAGGAAAAGATTACTACTCCTAAACTGGCCTTGGGAAAAGAATTGACCCGAAAAAAATTGAAGAAAGTATTGAAAGAATTAGAGAAGGAAGAAAAGAAAGAGGAATTCAGCTCGGATTATACCATGACAGTGGATTCAACTGCTGCTGTAAAAAAAGAGGAATATTGGGAGGCTGAACGCCAAGTTCCACTGACAGAAGCTGAAGTCAAAGGTTATAAGGAAGCAGATAGTCTTTCGCTTCAGGATGAGAAAAAGCGCTTAAAGGATTCCGTAAATGCCTTGCCTCGTTTCCGTTATGGAGATATTTGGTCTAGTCGCGTTTATAACTACGGCCAAAAAGGTATAGGTGCCAGATTAACACTTGGAGGCTTTCAATCCGGCTATAATGCGGTTGATGGTTACCAATTAAGTCGACGTCTCGATTATCGATATACCTATAAACTATCCGATTATTGGGGGACTGGATTCGATGTTCGGTATGCTTTCTCTCGTAAAGCTTGGAATGGTTTAGCCTATGTAGAACGAAACTGGGATGAGAATAGACAGTTTGTGCAATTGGCTGGAGGATCTGCCATTCAACAAATCAATTCTACTGAACCAGTTCCAGCCATCGTCAATCTTTATTATGCTTTATTTCTTTCACAAAATTATTTGAAGTTATACCAAAAGGATTTTGTCAAGGCTACTTATGCTGTTCAAATGAATGCAAAATGGAACCTGAATACAATCTTAGAATTTAGGTCTCGAACGAGTTTAGAGAATCATGAGGAAAATGGATTCTTCTTCAAAGAGCGTCGTTTTGAATCCAATGGACTTCCATATGCCACAAGTAAGCAGTTATATGGTTCTTTGGTTTTAAGGTATCAACCATTTGCTACCTGGAGAAGGTATAATGGCTCTCGAAGATTATCAAATGAGGCAGGTCCATCGATAATTGCATCGTATGAACAAGCCATGGGAGATGATTCCTATAATAAGGTTTCCTTTCAGGTTTCTCAATCGATATCATTAGCTAATTGGGGGGAACTTAATTACCGAATTTCAGCTGCTCATTTCATAAGTAAGCCTTCTTTAATGATCGATTACCAACATTTTAAAGGAAATGAAGTAAATGTGTCCTCAGGAGAATCGAGTTTCTTAGCACTACCCTATTATGCACTTTCAAACCCTGGAGATCATTTTAAGGCTTTCATTAGCTGGGAACCTCGTCGATTTTTACTTACCCAAAATTCCATTTTAGCCTTGTATGGATTAAAGGAAAAGGTAGGTTATTCTTATCTTCAAACATCACTTAATGCTCAAGTAATTCATTATCAGGAGTTTACTTATGGGTTGACAGGAATTGGTAAAATCTTAGGTTTGGATTTAGTCTATCCGGTTGGAAATGTGGTGCCTGAAAAATGGAAAGTTCTAGTCAGATTGCCATTCTAATTGTTTATTTGCACCTTTTTATCTAAATTGTGCTAAATTTTTTTGGAATAATCTAAATCAACCTTTATGAATCAAATTGTTTACTTAGTTCCTGCTTTTGGTTTAGTGGGATTGCTGTACACAGCATGGAAGTTTAACTGGGTATCTAAGCAAGATGCCGGTAATGAAAAAATGCAGGAGTTGGCTGGTTATATCGCAGATGGTGCGATAGCCTTCTTAAAAGCAGAGTGGAAAATTTTAACCTATTTCGCGATTCCGACCGCTATTTTATTAGCTTGGTTAGGTACGCAGGAAGGAACTCCGGATAATCCGATTCATTCGTCTCCTTTAATTGCAGTAGCCTTTTTAATTGGTGCAGTTTTCTCTGCAACCGCTGGTTATATTGGTATGATTATCGCTACTAAAGCGAATGTTCGTACAGCTGAAGCAGCTAGAACCTCCTTAGCAAAAGCCTTATCTGTTTCTTTCACTGGTGGTTCAGTAATGGGCATGGGTGTAGCGGGCTTAGCTATCTTAGGTCTAGGCGGTTTATTTATTGCTTTCTACCAAATCTTCGCACAAGGACAAGCCTTGACCTCAGTGGAGATGAAAACGGCTATCGAAGTATTAGCGGGTTTCTCTTTAGGAGCTGAGTCTATCGCTTTATTTGCGCGTGTTGGTGGTGGTATCTATACAAAAGCAGCTGACGTAGGAGCTGACTTAGTTGGTAAAGTAGAAGCAGGTATCCCAGAGGATGATGTGCGTAACCCAGCGACTATTGCGGATAACGTAGGTGATAACGTAGGTGACGTGGCAGGTATGGGAGCTGATTTATTCGGTTCTTATGTAGCGACTATCCTTGCAACTATGGTATTAGGTCAAGAGATTTCAGTAACTGATAATTATGGCGGTTTCTCTCCTGTGTTATTACCGATGTTAATTGCTGGTGTAGGTTTATTAGCTTCATTAGTATCTACCTTCTTTGTACGCATTTCTAGCGAAACAGCTTCTGTTCAAAATGCCTTAAACGTAGGTAATTACACATCTATCGCTATTACATTCGTCACTTCTTACTTCTTAGTAAAGAATATCTTACCAGAATATTTAACACTTCGTGGAACAACATTCACTTCAATGGATGTGTTTTATGCGATTATTGTAGGTTTAGTGGTAGGTGCTTTAATGTCTATCATCACCGAATACTATACGGCTATGGGCAAGCGTCCAGTGGATTCAATCGTTCAAAAATCAGGAACGGGACACGCTACTAACATCATTGGTGGTTTAGCGGTAGGTATGGAATCTACGGTATTGCCTATTTTAGTATTGGCAGCTGGTATTATTGGTTCATATCACTTTGCAGGAATTTACGGCGTATCCATCGCTGCAGCTGGTATGATGGCTACTACGGCAATGCAATTAGCGATTGATGCTTTCGGTCCTATCGCAGATAATGCGGGTGGTATCGCGGAAATGTCTCAATTGCCTGGTGAAGTTCGTGAGCGTACAGATAATTTAGATGCGGTAGGAAATACGACAGCAGCAACGGGTAAAGGTTTTGCGATTGCATCAGCTGCCTTGACTTCATTAGCCTTATTCGCAGCTTTCGTAGGTATTGCTGGCATTAGTCACATTGATATCTACAAAGCAGATGTTTTAGCTGGTTTATTTGTGGGTGGTATGATTCCATTCATTTTCTCAGCTTTATGTATCTCTGCAGTGGGTAAAGCAGCTATGGAAATGGTGAATGAAGTTCGTCGTCAGTTCCGTGAGATTCCAGGTATCATGGAATATAAAGCGAAACCAGAATATGAGAAGTGTGTAGCTATTTCTACAGAGGCTTCTATTCGCCAAATGATCCTTCCGGGTGCGATCGCTTTAATCGTTCCAGTTATCGTTGGTTTCACTATGGGACCAGAAGTATTAGGTGGTGTTTTAGCGGGTGTAACGGTATCAGGTGTATTGATGGGAATTTTCCAATCTAATGCAGGTGGTGCTTGGGATAACGCTAAGAAGTCATTTGAGAAAGGGGTGTTAATTGATGGCCAAACGTATAAGAAAGGTTCAGAGCCTCACAAAGCGGCTGTAACTGGTGATACGGTAGGTGATCCATTCAAAGATACATCAGGTCCTTCCATGAACATCTTGATTAAATTGATGTCCATCGTTTCTTTAGTGATTGCTCCATACATTCACGTTGGAGATAACGATCATGCTTCTGCAACGAAAATGGAGAAAGCACCTATCGTGAAAGCGATTGTTGCGAAGAAATAATTCCTATTTCTATTAGGCATAAAAAAAGCCCCGCAATTGCGGGGCTTTTTCTTTATCTATCAATCTGTGAAATCCGTTTAAGAAATTAAGCAGTTAATTTACCTCTTAATGCTCTTGGGATATCGATTGTTGCAACTGGGTTAGACATTGGATTTAAAATCTCACATCCTTCCACAGCTAACTTATTTACTTTAACAGTTTGACCTAAGTCTAAACCAGAAATATCCACTGTTACGAAATCAGGAATATTTTCTGCTTGACCACGTAAAGTTACTTTACGTAATTTTTGCACCATTTTACCCCCTTTGATAACACCTGGTGAGTTTCCAGTTACTTTAATAGGCACAGCAATCTTGATTGGCTTACCTTTTTGAATTTCTAAGAAGTCTACGTGGTAGATCATCTCGTTTACTGGGTGGAATTGTGCATCTTGTAAGATCGCACGGTATTTCGTACCCTCAATGTTTAATTCAACTTCGTACACATCCGCAGAATACAATAATTCACGGAAAAGGATCATTGGAACAGCAAAGTGAACTTGCTCAGAACCACCGTATAATACACATGGTGCCATAGCTTCGTTACGTAAATCATTTGCGCTCTTCGTACCGAGATTCGCTCTTTTAAACCCTACAATCTCTAATTTTTTCATTTTGTTTTTGTTAATGCTTCTAGTCTTTCGCAACAAGGCTATCCCCTAGAAACGGTTGAAATTAATATTTAATAAATAATGAACTGATAGATTCGTGATCACGGATACGACCAATCGCTTTAGCAAAAAGCTCAGCTACTGAAAGTACCTTAATTTTGTCACAAGCTTGTTTTTGAGGAATCGTATCTGTCACTAATAACTCTGTCAAAACAGAATTAGAAATGTTATCGTACGCTTTTCCTGATAAAACGGGGTGGGTGACAACCGCCCTAACTGAATTTGCTCCTTTGTCCATGATTAATTGAGCCGCTTTGCACAAGGTACCTCCGGTATCAATTAAATCATCAACTAAGATGACATCAGCCCCTTTAACGTCTCCAATTAATTGCATCGAAGCAATTTCATTCGCGCGTTTACGGTGCTTATCGCAAATAACCATCTCCGCATTGAAGAATTTGGCCATATTACGGGTACGAACAACGCCTCCCACATCAGGTGATGCGAAAAGGATGTTCTCTAAATTCAATGATTTCAAATAAGGAACAAAAATGGCATTTCCCTCCAAGTGATCTACTGGGAAGTCCATGAAACCTTGAATTTGACCAGCATGTAAGTCAATCGTCATTAAACGATCAGCTCCTGCCGCAGTCAATAAATTGCCAATTAATTTTGCTCCAATTCCTACACGTGGGCGATCTTTACGATCTTGACGTGAGTAACCAAAATACGGGATAACAGCAGTCACATAGTGAGCTGATGCACGTCTAGCGGCATCAATCATTAACAATAACTCCATTAAATTATCCGCAGAGGGGAAAGTAGATTGAATAATAAATACATCGCAACCCCGCACAGATTCATCAAAACTAGGTGACATTTCACCATCTGAGAACTTTAACGTGGTTACAGCGCCCAAATCTTTGCCATAATACTTAGCAATATCCTTTGCTAAATAATTAGATGCAGAACCAGAAAATATTTTAAC
Organism: Cytophagales bacterium; assembly: GCA_028868395.1. Next base: position 7,055 of record JAGWUO010000009.1, read on the forward strand.
TGCGTTAATCGCTGCCATGGGTTTGTTAGGGCTTATTTTTTATAATAAGGGGCAAAATTAAGCAATTTCGCCCCTATTTCAAATTATTTTACAGATGCACGGATGATGTTTAAGGCACCACCAGCTTTAAACCATTCGATTTGTTGCTCATTGTAGGTGTGATTCACAGCAAAACTTTCTTTGCTGCCATCCGCGTGAACAAGCTCAATCGTCAATGATTTTTCAGGAGCAAAGCTTCCTAATCCAATGATGTTAATTGAATCATCTTCTTGAATTTTGTCGTAATCAGCTTCGTTAGCAAAAGTCAAAGCTAACATACCTTGCTTCTTCAAGTTTGTTTCGTGGATACGTGCAAAAGATTTCACTAAAACCGCACGAACACCTAAGTGACGTGGCTCCATCGCCGCGTGCTCACGAGATGATCCTTCACCGTAGTTAGTATCTCCTACAACAATGGTTCCTATACCCGCTGCTTTGTAAGCACGCTGAGTAGCTGGAACTGGACCATATTCACCTGTTAAGGCATTCTTCACGTTATCTGTCTTCTCATTGAAGAAGTTCACCGCTCCGATTAGCATGTTGTTAGAGATGTTATCTAAGTGACCACGGTATTTCAACCAAGGACCTGCCATTGAGATGTGATCCGTTGTACATTTACCTTTGGCCTTAATTAACAATTTCAAACCGGTTAAATCAGAACCTTCCCAAGCAGTGAATGGATCTAATAATTGTAAACGATCAGACGTAGGTGATACTTTAACCTGAACACCTGAACCATCTTCCGCAGGAGCTTGGTAGCCCGCGTCTTCTGCAGCGAAACCTAATTTAGGTAATTCATCTCCTGAAGGTGCATCTAATTTAACTTGCTCTCCTTTTTCGTTTGTTAATGTATCCGTTAATGGATTGAAAGTTAAATCACCTGCAATCGCTAAAGCCGTCACCATTTCTGGAGAAGCTACAAACGCAAACGTGTTTGGATTACCATCCGCACGTTTTGCAAAGTTTCTATTGAAAGAGTGAACAATCGTGTTCTTCTCCCCTTTTTCAGCGCCTGGACGAGCCCATTGGCCGATACATGGTCCACAAGCATTCGAGAATACCGTAGCTCCAATAGAATCGAATGTCGAAATGAAACCATCACGCTCAATCGTGTAACGAACTAATTCTGAACCAGGAGTGATCGTAAATTGTGCTTTGGTCTTCAAACCTTTCGCCGCCACTTGCTTCGCTAAAGAAGCAGCACGAGCGATGTCTTCGTAAGAGGAGTTAGTACAAGAACCGATCAAACCTACTTCCACTTTCGTAGGCCAGCCGTTTTTCTCAGCCATTTCTTTCATCTTAGAAATAGGCGTCGCTAAATCTGGAGTGAAAGGACCATTCAAGTGTGGTTCTAATGTATCTAAATCGATTTCAATTACTTGATCAAAGTATTTTTCTGGGTTTGCATACACCTCTGGATCCGCCGTTAAGTGTTCCTTAACTCCATTTGCCAAAGCAGCAACATCCGCACGACCCGTAGACTCCAAGTAACGTGCCATAGAAGCATCGTAACCAAAAGTAGACGTAGTAGCTCCGATTTCAGCTCCCATATTACAGATTGTCCCTTTACCCGTACAAGACATGGACGTAGCACCTTCGCCAAAATACTCAACGACTGCACCTGTTCCTCCTTTTACGGTTAAAATACCTGCAACTTTAAGGATTACGTCTTTAGGAGACGTCCAACCATTTAATTTACCAGTTAACTTAACACCAATCAATTTAGGAAATTTCAATTCCCAAGCTAAACCTGCCATGACATCGCAAGCATCCGCTCCACCCACACCGATGGCAATCATACCTAAACCACCCGCGTTAACCGTGTGTGAGTCAGTTCCGATCATCATTCCGCCTGGGAAAGCATAATTTTCTAACACTACTTGGTGAATGATACCTGCGCCTGGTTTCCAGAAACCGATACCGTATTTGTCTGAAACAGACGATAAGAAGTCATAAACCTCTTTATTTTTATCCACTGCTACTTGTAAATCCGTAGTAGAGGCTACTTTTGCTTCGATTAGGTGATCACAATGCACGGTAGAAGGAACTGCCACTTGTGGGCGTCCTGCTTGCATGAATTGTAATAAGGCCATTTGGGCTGTTGCATCTTGCATCGCCACGCGGTCTGGTGCAAAATCTACATAAGAAGCACCTCTTGCGTAAGCTGTAGAAGCAGTTCCTTCCCATAAATGGCTATAAAGAATTTTTTCAGTTAACGTAAGCGGTTTACCTGTTAACGCACGAGCCGCAGCAATGCGAGCCGGCATGCGCTCATAAACAGCTTTAATCATTTCAATGTCAAAGGCCATGGTAAAAGAGTTTGGTAAAAAATGTTTACAAAATTAATAGATTAGCTTCAATTTTGCCACTATTTTGATAGAACATTTCCTTTGTTAGGGAATTATTAAGAACTTTGTTTTATTGCTTGATTTAACCTATTTATTATAGGACTATTTTAACATTTTAATACCCTCTTCGTTTGAACTTTTTAAAAATATTCCTGTTGATTGGATGTTTTTTTCATTTTTTCCGAAATGAAAGTCAAGCGCAATCCCTTCCTCCCGCTACTGTTTTAGAGAATGCATTACGTTCCGCAGATGTACATGGGCAAGCCATCGGTTCCTTCAAGATGCGGGTGAAAGTGCGAGAAAAGGCAAGATTTAACCAGGTTATTGGCATTGCTCGTAAGAGATTAGCGGCAAAGGAAGGTATTCAAATGGGGCAATGGTATGGTAACCAAACCGTTCTAGAGGTTCAGGTGGGGCATTTGAACCAACTGATACACGGAATTGAATCCGTTCAGACCTTTCACAAGAAATATACGAAACCCACTTTGTTTCTTTGGCCAGATTTGTACCAAGATTATGTAGGAACCTCATGTGTTTCTCCGTTGAGTTTTCAGGCTAAATCCTTTTATCATTTTAATTTCAAAGGGGATACTTTGGTAGAAGGCAAGCTGTGTAAACAATTTCAAATTGAGCCTAAAATACGTAGGGATCGATTATTTAAAGGGACAATTACCCTTGATGAAGCTGGTTGGATTGTCCGTTTTGAAGGTGCTGTCTTTGCTGATGCGATTGACTATTCGTTTGATTTGCAGCATCAATTTTTTCAAGATAAGTGGATCCCTAAAAAAGGGGAAATTCGGTTAGTGGCGGGATTATTGGGAAGTGATGGGGAATATGTTTGGGAACAAGAAGCGATCGGTAGTCCAGAAGAATGGCGATTTGATCCACATTTGTTTGATGAGCCTAAAAATCCTCAAGAGACCTTGAATATTTCCCCAGTAGCATTTGATGAGACTTTTGCGAATCAGTTTTTGACAAATTTGCACGGGTCTCTGTTGCGCAAATGGAAGCAAAGGCCTACCTCCAATTTAGTGATGATCGATTCGGTTTATTTCAAGGGATCGGATAAAAATACAGGATTGGATCCTAGCTTTTTCAATGACATACCGGGGATGAAAAACCGCGAAGTAGTGATTGATAGTTTTAAGGTAACCCCATTTAATCCTTCTCAGTTGATCTTAAGTAAATCATTTTATTTTGGTGAATTTAAGCGTGATTTTTATCCTTTTGAAATCTATTATAAATCCCCTGTTTTTGATTCCAATTTTAATACGGTAGAAGGTTTTGTGGCTAATTCAGGGCTTGTTTTTAGAAAACGTTGGTCAAGGTACCATATGTTGGAAGCGGAGGTTTTGGGTCGTCGGGCTTTTGGCATTAATCGAAATTCTGGCTTAGTTAAATTACGCTATCGAGCAGATTCTTTTGATTTAATCTTAACCAATGGAGATTTTGTGGCACAATATAATCCAGAAAATACGATTTCTCCGGAGATGAATTCCTTGTCTACTTTACTTTTGAAGAATAACCAGATGAAGATTTATCGGTCTAAGTTTACTTCTTTGAACTTTACCAAGCGTTATTCTGCTCGATTCTTTTTGAAATCAATGTTGGAGTATTCTGAGCGCTCTCAGATGGACAATACGACGGATTATTATTGGATTAATTTCTTGAACCGTGATTTCAAGCCGAATAATCCGACGAATTCAGAATATACACAGGAGGGGTTTGCGACGCATAAATCCTTTATTACTCAATTGCAAGTAGGCTTTCGTCCTTTCTTAACCCAAAGTTACCGCGCGAATACACGGCTGACCGATTGGGGATCTTCTCCCCTGTTGTTAGCGAAATACCGGGCAGGATGGAAAGATGTGGGAGGTTCTTCTACGGATTTTAATCAAGTGGAATTGTCTTATTTGCATAATATTGAAGTGAATCCTTGGATAAAAATGGGTTTATTGATTAATGCAGGAACGTTTATCGGAAATAAACCAAGCTATTTTATTGACTTCAAGCACTATAATGGAACGTTAAACCTAGTTCAGGCGGGTGAAATGTTAGCCTCTGAGCGTTTAGTGGGTTATTACCAAAACTTTACCTCAGGTGCTAACCAGCGGTTGAATGTGAACCATTATGCTAATTCTACCGCTGGAAGCTATGTAGAGGCGCTGAGCTTTTTTCAATTTTCTAACCTTTGGTTAAAGCCTCTTTTAGGCATGAAAAAGCTCTATGTAAAGGAAGTATTGATTGCCAATGCGAATTATGTCCAGAATCAAAATTTACTCTACAACGAAGTTGGTTACGGCCTTGATGGAGTATTTAAAGTCTTTCGATTAGAGGCGATTGCGAACTTCATAAATGGTCAATTTAGTTACATCGGATTTCGGGTGAATATCAATTCCCGAATTCGCATCGGAAACATCCCTGAATAATTTTTTTTAGCTTTTCGGCGAATTTTGCCTCTATGTTAAATTTAGAGCCCTTATATTTGGGGTCATTTTAAGAATTTCATTTTTTAAACGGCATAATGGCAAAAAATTTAGTCATCGTTGAGTCTCCTGCGAAAGCGAAGACCATAGAAGGATATTTGGGGAAGGATTTCGTGGTGAAGTCTTCTTTTGGTCACGTACGCGATTTGCCTTTAAAAGGAGACAAAGCTATTGATGTGGAGAACGACTTCGCTCCTACCTATGTGGTATCTGCGGATAAGACAAAGGTCATTTCTGAGTTAAAAAGTCTGGCAAAATCATCGGAGGAAGTGTGGTTAGCAACGGACGACGACCGCGAGGGAGAAGCCATTTCTTGGCATTTAAAAGAAGCTTTAGGATTAAAAGATAACGCGAAACGTATTGTATTCCGCGAAATTACGAAGCCTGCCATTTTGCAAGCCATTACGCAGCCACGTACCATTGATATGGATTTAGTGAATGCGCAGCAGGCACGCCGGATTATGGATCGTTTAATCGGATTTGAATTGTCGCCGGTGCTTTGGTCTAAAGTACAAAAAGGTTTATCTGCCGGCCGTGTACAATCTGTAGCAGTTCGTTTGATCGTGGAGCGAGAGCGCGAAATCGAAAATCACGAAGCAGTAGCCACCTTTAAAGTAGTAGCTCATTTTGATCTTCCTGGTAAGAAGGTATTGAAAGCGGAATTGTCGAAGGCATTTGCCAAAGAAAATGACGCTTTAGACTTCCTAAAAAAATGTGTGGGCGCTGAGTTCAGCATTAAAAGCTTAGAAACGAA
>JAGWUO010000268.1 GCA_028868395.1 Cytophagales bacterium
CAGGGCTAGGGTGAAAAGCAGGATGCGAAAGAATGTAATCGTATTCTTCATAAAGGGATAAAAATACATAAAATATTCAGATATTTGGGTCAAAATAATCCCTATGTCTAACGTCCTTTCTCTATTTAAAGATATAAAAGCTTTCATTTTTGACATCGATGGTGTCATGACGGATGGCAATGTGCATGTGCTGGAGACCGGAGAACATTTCCGAACGTTTTATATTCGGGATGGCTATGCCCTCGAAAAGGCGCGGGAGGCTAATTTTCAACTGTGTGTCATCACCGGCGGGAGCCATCCAGGGGTCAAAAAACGCCTAGAGAACCTGAAGTTTCAACACATCTATTTCGGTTTAGGCGGGAAAGATAAGCTGGAAACTTATTTAGAATTAATGCCAAAATTAGGCGTTAAAGAGAATGAAATCTTATACATGGGAGACGATATGGCTGACTTAAAAGTACTATCTCGCCCGGATATTTTAAGCACCTGCCCGGCAGATGCGATTCCTGAATTACACCAAGTGGTGAAATACGTTTCTCCCTTTAATGGAGGCCGCGGTGCGGTAAGAGACGTGATTGAAAAAGTATTAAAACTGCAAGGAAAATGGGCTTAATCTTACCAGTTAAAGGGATATCACCTGTTTTAGGAGAAGACAACTGGGTCGCACCTAACGCCACGGTTGTGGGGGATGTGCAGACAGGAAAGCAATGTACGATTTGGTTTAATGCGGTCGTTCGCGGGGATGTGAATTCCATCCGCATCGGAAATTATTCGAATATTCAAGACGGCGCCGTGGTACATTGCACCTACCAAAAAACCGTCACTTCTATAGGTGATTACGTATCGATTGCCCACAATGCGATCGTTCACGGTTGTACCATCGAGGACAACGTGCTCATCGGAATGGGAGCTATCGTGATGGACAACGCCTACATCGAAGAAGGCAGTATTGTGGCGGCTGGAGCAGTGATAACCCAAGGAACACGCGTGCCGGCTGGCACCATTTATGCGGGAAATCCGGCCAAATATTTAAAAGATGTCAGCCCAGAAGCGGCCGAAGTTTTCAAGCGCACGGCCTACAATTACGTGGAATACGCGTCTTGGTTTTCAAATCCTACCACATGAGTAACGACCCACTGCACGGTGTAACTTTAGAGAAAATCTTAACGGATCTAGTCGATTTATTAGGCTGGGAAGAGATGGCTCGCAAAATCCGAATTAACTGCTTTGCGAGTGATCCGAGTATCAAATCTAGCTTGACATTCTTGCGCAAGACGCCTTGGGCGAGGGCGAAGGTGGAGACGCTGTATATTTGGAACCTTAAAAAACTAGAGAAGCACAAGCAGGCCCGCAATGCCCAACAGGTAGACGAGTAGGACCGTAAACGAGTCATATCCCATGCGCAGGATTTGTTTTTTCGGGTGAATCACCATTCCCACCATATAAATGCCGGTTAAGAAGATTCCCAAAGCCGTAAGGTAAATGTCCGCGTGCGAAATACTGGGTAAAATCGCGTCACCACCGATCAGCGAGGCCACTAAAAACAAAACCGGCAGGAAAGCATTCCCGCCAAAAATATCACTCACTGCCATATTGTAATCCCGTATTCGTGCCGAGGCGATACCCGTCGAAATTTCCGGCAAAGCGGTACACAGAGCGAGAATCGTTCCTCCAAAAAGTACACCATCCATTCCCCAGCGCACCGACAACAGCTCGCCAGAGGCTTCTAAGGCCCATCCTGCACTCAACGTCAAGACGGCACCCCCCGCTAATACCAGAAAGGCTTGCTGCAAAGTCCCTTTAAAACGGACGTTCGGATGACGCAGCTGGTAATTCACGTCTTGTTTGCTACGGTAGTCAGGCTCGGATTTACCTACTTTGGAGATCATATAAATCGATCCCAACCAAATGAAGGCAATCATCCATTCGAAAGGGGTAGATCGCAGTACTAAAAAAGAGGACGGGAATGTGGTTCCCATCAACACCAAAGTCAAGATGAAAATCAGGGCCACTCCCTCCAACACAAGAACTTTTGAATGCCCTTTCCAGGTCAGCGGAGCCGATCTCCCCACGCCAAATACATCAATCAGCACTAAAACCACCGTCTGAATCGCAATCCCACCCAAAATATTCGAGACCGCAATCGCATAATCTCGGTGATAAGCGGCGACCACCGTAATCGCTATTTCGGGCAGATTTGTCACAATGGCTAAAAAAACCATCCCACCAAAAGCCTCCCCTAAATCATAATGATCCGTTATATGATCGATCGCTTTAGTTAAATGAATTCCCGTGATCCAAATGACCGCAGTAGACAATAAAAAAATCGCTAATAAAACTAGGTCAGACATGTTGCGTTCGGTTAACCAACCAGCCAAAAATAGCCGCCGTAATAAACATGATGATACTATACACCACCGCTGGAATCGTCATCGTACCATTTCCGATCACATTCAACGCAATAAAGATCGCCAAAGATCCATTGTGAATCCCAATCTCCATCCCTA
>JAGWUO010000269.1 GCA_028868395.1 Cytophagales bacterium
GAAGCAAATATCTTACTGAGCCAAAAAGACAAAGTCATTTTAGTGCCAAGAAATTTCTTGAAAAATGATTCCATTATCACACTAGCCTCTGGAGAAGAAAGGGTAGTTAAAATCGGATTGAAAGATTTCCAAAAAGCAGAGGTTTTATCTGGCCTGAAAGCAACAGATGAAATTGTAAAGCCGAAATAATGAAATACAAACTCGTCTATCAGGTTGCCTTTTCTTTATTAATTGCCAGATGGAAGCAAACACTCGTCGCTGCGATAGGTGTGACGATCAGTATCACGATGTTTATCACGGTACTCAGCTTTATGTCTGGACTTAATGATATGTTAGATGGTTTAATCACGAATCGGACTGCACATGTGCGGATTTACAAAGAGATTCAAATATCAGAGAAGCAACCGGCTGATTATATTAATCCTAATGGGCATAATTTCGTTTCTTCTATCAAACCCAAAAACGAACTCTTAGGTATAAATAATAGCAAGACAATCATAGAAGCGATTAAGAAAGATGAGCGTGTTCTAGGGGTTGCACCTAAAATTAATGCCCAAGTTTTTTATAACGTAGGTGCCGTGGATTTGACCGGGGCGATTTTTGGCATTGATCCTGTAGAAGAAAATAGATTATTCAAGTTTAGCGATTACGTAACATCAGGAAATTACATAGACCTGAAAAATATCCCTAATAGCATAGTTCTAGGGAAAGGGGTCGCTACAAAAATGATGGCAAATGTGGGTGATGTCATTCAGGTGACCACCAGCAAGGGGGACCAAGTGGCGTTACGAGTTGTAGGTATATTCCAGTCAGGTATACAGGACTTAGATAATGTCCAAAGCTATTGCTCCCTTTCTACTACCCAAAAACTACTAGGGCAACCGAGTAATTACATCACAGACATTCAAGTGAAATTAAAAGATATTCTTTGGGCACCTGAAGTGGCTAAAGAGTACCGTAAAATTTACGAATTAAACGCTGTGGATATTCAAACCGCAAACTCCCAATTCGAAACAGGTAGCTCTGTCAGAACGCTCATCTCATATGCTGTCGGAATTACCCTTTTATTAGTGGCTGGATTCGGGATATACAATATCTTGAATATGATGATTTATGAGAAAATGGATTCGATTGCCATTTTAAAGGCAGTTGGATTTTCTGGTAATGACGTCAATAAAATCTTCTTATCCATAGCCTTGAGCATTGGGATTTTTGGCGGGGCGATGGGACTTTTAATGGGATTTAGTTTATCGTCGCTTATTGACCAAATCCCATTCAATACAGAATCTCTTCCCACGATCAAAACCTACCCGATTAATTATAATCCAAAATTCTACTTCATCGGTGGAACTTTTGCCATTGTGACCACCTATTTCGCAGGCTTCTTCCCTTCCAGAAAAGCGAGTGGAATAGATCCTGTTATCATCATTAGAGGTAAATAAAATGAACAAGGTTGTACTCGAAGCAAAAGGAATCACTAAATACTTTCACGATCCCGTGACGGTAAAGATTTTAGATAAGGTTAGCTTCCAGCTAGAACAAAGCGAATTTGTTTCCGTCATTGGTAGATCTGGTTGCGGTAAATCGACCTTGCTTTATATCTTATCCACCATGGATACGGATTATGAAGGTGATCTATTAATTGATGGGCAATCCATGAGGGACAAAAAAGAAGGTGAACTTGCTATTGTTCGAAATGAAAAAATTGGATTCGTATTTCAATTCCATTACCTACTTAACGAATTTTCCGTTTTACGCAATGTGATGCTTCCCGGGCTGAAACTGGGTCAATTTTCGGAGAAAGAAGTCGAGCATAGAGCCTACGAAAAATTAAAAATACTCGGCATTGAAAAGGAAGCCTTGAAAGATCCTAACCAATTATCTGGAGGTCAAAAACAACGCGTTGCCATCGCTCGTGCACTCATCAACGATCCACTTCTCATTATGGGTGATGAACCCACGGGAAACTTAGATAAAAAAAATTCAGAAATCGTTTTCAACATCTTTCAAGAATTAGCGGAAGAGTATAAGCAGACTTTGTTAATCGTGACCCACGACAATGAATTCGCAGCTAGAACGACCCGAATCATCGAGATGGAAGATGGGCATATCAAATAAAAAAAGGAGCTGAGGGTCAGTAACCCTCGCTCCCTGCATTCATCTGTTCTATTATTATTTTTAGTGGTTAGGCGGTATCAGATTCGCTTAAACAATAGTAGGGATTAAAGCTGAGAGAAAAGAAAATTTATACAGTTGTATGTTCCATTTTCGAAAATCCGAACAAACCACATCAGAAAACGGCTAAAATAACCTTAATTACTATTTTTTCTTTCAGCGTAAGCAGAGGGAGATTCCCCCACTAATTCTTTGAAGTTTACAAAAAAGGTGGTTCTCGATTGAAAACCAGACTCTAAACCGATGGCTTCTAAGGTAATTACCTTATCCTTTCCTGCATCTATTAATTCCTTCGCATGTCGAAT
>JAGWUO010000270.1 GCA_028868395.1 Cytophagales bacterium
ACTTCGTCCTCCGGTGTTTTAGCATCAGGAATCACACGATAGCCCCAATTCACGGCATAATCATCATAAGGCCCCATTTTGCGAATATAGCGAACGCCTTGATCACCCGGCTGCGCGATGTAATTAAAGCGGGCATAATCCATGATACTAGCAGAGATTCCCTCTTTATTCGTGAAATCTGCCTTGCGGTAATTCTCCACCTCATAAGAGCTACTTGCCCCCATATTATGCGGGAAACCGAGGGCGTGACCCACCTCGTGTGAAATCACCATCTCCATCATCTCACCAATGTCTTCTTCGCGCGTATTAAGCGTACGAGCATTCGGATTCGAGGCTCCAGTTTCTAACAAGAAACGGTTACGGTACGAACGCAAATGGTTATGGTACCAAATAATATCACTCTCAATTATTTCCCCAGAACGCGGATCGCTGACGCTTGGTCCTGTCGCATTTCGAGTCGTACTCGCCACATACCGAATGACCGAATACCGAATATCTTCTGGTGAAAAATCTGGGTCCTCCGCCGCGGTCGGCGGATCTTTGCAAATAATGGCATTTTTAAACCCGGCTGCCTCAAAGGCTTTTTGCCAATTCTCCACCCCTTTTTTCATGTGCTTGCGAAGCTTCATCGGAGTCGCAGGATCTAAGTAATAGACGATTGGCTTGATCGGTTCTACTAGTTCGCCACGCTGGTAAGCCGCCATATCTTTAGGCTCTAATCGCCAGCGCTGGATGTAGGATTTTTGAACGGATTTTAATTCCTCGCTAGAGTAATCGTATTGCTTTTGGGTAAAATATCCTACACGTTCATCAAATAAACGCGGTTTCATCGGCTTCTCTGGCAATAAAATCATCGACTGATTCATCTGCAAACTGATGGTTTCAGTGTAAGGAGTGGCAGATGGCTTCGAAGCATTATATGTGAAATCTTGCAACACCTCAATGTTCAACGGGAATGACTTGATGGAACGAATGAAACTACGAGACGCATCTAAATTTCTTACCCCGTGTGTCACGCGCAACGAGGCATCTAAAGCGCTCATCGCAGGAATGTCACTGCTATAAAACTTGGTCACATCGATCACGATATTCGAAGAATCTTTACTGTAGGTTTCGATATCAAATAGGTACAACGTAGGCTCGTAGTTGTTCGCCTTCACCGATAAGCTAATAGGCAAGGAATCTGCTGCTACTGCCGCATAGGATTTGATTTTGATCAAGATCTTTTCTTGGAATTTTTCCCAAACGATCAATTGCTCGTGCGAAGAGGTTCCCGCATTCACATAGCCTCCGCCAATACCCGTGGGAAGTTTGGCGATTTGGCTGACTAATAACATGTCTTTCCCCAAGTGTTTTTTCGGGATTTCGAAATAGAATTTATCGCCAATTTGGTGAGTGGTAAATAATCCTTTCTTGGATTTGGCGTCTTTCGTAATTACCTGATCGTAGGATTTCGCCTTTGATGCAGGCTTTTTGGTGGCAGAAGAATCGGCTGGTTTAGCCTGAACAGCAGCAGGTGCTTTAGCGTTTTGCGCGTGGCTTAAAAATGGAGTGGCTACTAGGCCTAAGATGATGAGAAGTGCTTTTTTCATTCGCTATTTGAATTTGGTCCAAATTAATGAAATAATTCATGAATCGACGAATGACTTGTAGGTTAAAATCCTTTATTTCACTTCCACATCAAATGTAAGATCGATATCTGTACTTCCTCCGGCTTCTTGACCCGTTTTCACCCGAACTCCATTTAGTTCAGGCTGGTGTTTAAGCAGCAAATTTAGTTTCCCCGTTCCTGCGGTAGATTGCGTCAGAACCGAGGAGGACAAACCGATAGGCAAGCCATTTTGATCCTTATCTAATAGGGTCGTAGTTAATAAGGAAGCCGGCGTAGTCTTAAATACAAATAAGTGCACATCAGATTCATCTTGAATCTCTTCGGTAATGTCTTTTACTGGAAATTTCGTGTCATCATAAACCCCAATAGCTAACGAATAAGTCACGCCTTTATTTAGAACAATTTTATCAAACTTTTCTGGAGCTGTCCTGGGATCCCCATCCAGGTCTTGAAATGTATACGTAATCGATGACTTGGCGGTAATATCTGTGAATTTTAACTCCACTCGCGTAATTAATTCATTGTCATCCATGGGCTCAAGCTCATGGTCTCTTTTACAAGAAATAAAAAGTACGATTGCAATTATAATGGGTAGGTATTTTTTCATTTAGTGTTGACTTTTTTTCTGCGCCAAAGTTCCGCACAGAATTCCTCAAATTTACCCCAAATCGTCGATAGAATCTAGCGATTTCGTCGACTAAATTATTCTATATTTGTGCCGGATATATTCTTAAAAAAATTGAAACAACTCTTTCTTAATCTTCCTGTTAAAAACCTTCAAAAATCCCAAGCTTTTTATGAAGCATTAGGCTTTTCAATTAATCCAGTTTTTACGGATGAAGATCAAAAATGTATGGTATGGAGCGAA
>JAGWUO010000010.1 GCA_028868395.1 Cytophagales bacterium
TAAATGAACCCGCTTTCGCCCTTACAGCTCTATATTCTGGTAAAATCCTCCCCGCCTGACGCATCACCCAAACCGGGATTCGCTCCACAGGTAAACCCTGCGCAGCACGAAGAAGTAGATCGTTTTGTAGTTTTTCCATAAGCAACGCAAAGGTAAGGGAAAATAGTCCGAAGGGAAAGAGTCCGGAGGGAAAAAGTCCGGAGAGAGTCCGGAGTACGGAGTCCGAAGGGGATTAGTCCGGAGGAAAAGAGTCAGGAAGGAATTAGAGATATTTTACTTCGATTCGGTTCAGCGAACGCGATAGACCATTTAACATTTTTGAAATTTCAATTAGCTGATTATTACAGTCATTATATTCCTCGGTAGTGATATATTTTAATTTAAAAGCTAAATAATTCATCGATCGAACCTCACTTGCAGAACCCAAAGCCATAAATAGAAATCGTTTAAATTCCTTATCAGAGCTTCTGTCAAATCCTTCCGCTATATTGTTAGCAATTGAAACAGAAGCTCTTTGAATTTGATTTTTAAATCCCCAATCTAGATTTACAGCAAATAGCTTGTAGATAGTTAATGATATTTCAATTGATTTTTGCCAAACTAGTAAATCTTCAAATCTAGTAACTCTCATAAGTTTATCTCTCAAACGATCTTTATGATTTCTATTGTATCAATAATCTGATAATTGCCTGCGGACTACCTCCCTACGGACTCCGGACTATTTCCCTTCGGACTCCGGACTACCTCCCTTCGGACTATTTTCCTTACCTTTGTCCTTCATTAACACCCGCCCTATGGCTCAGATTAACGCTAAATTCGTTACTAGTAACACGGACTTTAAGAATTGTCCTCCAGCAAGATTTCCTGAATTTGCCTTTATTGGCCGTTCGAATGTGGGAAAATCGTCTCTGATTAATTCGTTGACCTTTCATAAAGGCTTAGCGAAAACATCCCAGACTCCCGGAAAAACGCAATTGATTAATCACTTCATTATTGATGAGAAGTGGTATTTAGTGGATTTGCCTGGCTATGGTTTTGCCAAAGTGAGTAAGGAAAAACGCAAGGAGTTCGAGAAAATGATCTTTGATTATTTGATTCATCGAGAGAATTTGACCTGTTTATTTGTACTAGTGGACATACGATTGAAGCCACAGGCTGTGGATATTGAGTTTATGAACCGGATGGTGGAGGATGAAATTCCGTTTTATATCGTATTTACGAAAGCGGATAAATTGTCCCAAAAGCAGATAAATGAAAGTGTTGAGGTATATAAAAACTTCCTTTTAGAAATGTGGGATGAATTACCTCCTTTATTTATTACTTCGGCTGAAAAGCACGTAGGTAGAGAGGATATTTTGAAGTCCATTGATGAATTAATTCAAACATCCCCTTACAGAATAGGGAAATAGTACTAATTTTGCCCCCATAACAAGCGAAAAAACATGGATTTATTGAATGAAGTTGCCCATATCTCGGGAAAAAGTGGATTGTACAAAGTGTTAAAACCTACGCGCACAGGTGTGATTGTAGAGACTTTGGACGCTGCAAAACAAAAATCAGTCGTAGGTGGCCAAACACGTATTTCCGTGTTAAAAGACATCTCGTTGTATTTAGATGATCACCAAGATAGCACTTTACCTTTAGCAGATTTGTTCTTACAAATCCACGCTAAATTCAATGGTGTTTTACCTATTGAAGCAAAAAAAGCGAGTGATGCTGAATTATTTAGCACTTTAGCCACCGTAGTTCCTAACTATGATACAGACCGTGTATTCGCGTCAGACATAAAAAAAATCTTAAGTTGGTATTTGATTTTGGTAACTAATACACCAGAATTATTCCCAGCTGCTACGAAAGCAGAGAAGGCTCCTAAGGCTGAAAAAGCAACAGCTGAGAAAGCAGAGAAAAAGCCTGCTGCGAAGAAAGCCGCAAAATAACCCATATGGATATTCGGCCCATTGAATCCAGAGACAATGAAGCACTGGCGAAGGTAATTCGTACAGCATTGGCAGAATTTGGGGCGAATAAACCGGGAACCGTCTATTTTGATCCCACAACGGATGCCCTTTTTGAATTATTTCGCACGCCCGGATCTTATTATTACGTAGCTACTATAGACGAAAAAGTCGTGGGTGGTTGCGGGATATTCCCTACAGAGAATTTGCCGGATGGAACCTGCGAATTAGTTAAATTATATGTAGCAAAGGAAGCCCGTGGAACCGGCCTTGGCAAGCATCTAATGGAGAAATCCATGAATTGGGCAAAAGAAAATGGCTATACCCAGGTATATCTAGAGTCAATGCCAGAACTTTCGAAAGCCGTTTCCATCTATGAAAAGGTAGGATTCAAGTCCCTAGATCATCCATTAGGGAATAGCGGCCATTGCGGATGTGATATTTGGATGCTCAAAGCTTTATAAAACAAAAAAGCCCTCAATAAAAATTGAGGGCTTTTTTTATGTGGTAAGATCAATTATTTCAACGAGTTGATATACTTCGCTAATTTAACCGCATCTTCTTTAGGCACATTTGTCATAGGTGCCATTGGAGGGTAACCTGGCCAGTTAGAAGGCTGTGGCTTTGCGATTAAAGCAACAATCTTATCCACTGAATATTTCTTCTTAGCTACATCTTTGTAAGCCGGACCTACTAAACGAGTATCTGGTTTGTGACAAGCAAAGCAAGTATATTTTGTCATTAAAGGTTTGATGTCTGCCGGAAAATCTTCTGCTTTTGCTTGAAAGCCAAAAGCCATTGTTCCGAACACGAACGTTAAAATAAGTTTAGTTATGTTTTTCATACGAGGTATTTGATTAATTATGTTACAAATTAAGGGATTAAAGCGTTATTATCCCAATTTATTTTGGCTGAATTGCATCTACTGCATTTCGTACGCTGCCATGTTTTTCTAAAAGTTCCGCTGCAACCTCATCGCTTACCCCTGTTGCCTCGCGAACCATGCGAATGGCACGTAAGACTAACTTGTGATTACTTAACTGCATATCCACCATTTTATTCCCTCTCACGCGACCTAATTGGATCATTACGGCAGTGGACAACATGTTTAAAACGAGTTTTTGGGCCGTTCCTGATTTCATTCGGGTACTTCCTGTGACATACTCAGGACCCACCACCACTTCGATAGGGTATTTCGCTTCAGCAGCCACTGCACTCCCGGCATTGCAAACAATGCATCCTGTAAGAATCCCACGTGCATTTGCATCACGCAATCCTCCTATTACATAGGGTGTTCTACCCGAAGCGGCGATACCTACTACCGTATCTAATTCATCAATACCATAAGCTTCCATATCCAGCCAAGCCTGTTTTTCGTCATCCTCCGCATTTTCAACAGCCTTGCGAATAGCAGAATCGCCACCAGCAATTAATCCGATAACCCAATCATGAGGCACGCCATAGGTAGGTGGACATTCGGATGCATCGACGACACCTAATCGACCTGATGTTCCAGCACCGATATAAAATAGGCGACCGCCTTGCTTCATTCGCTTCACGATTTCGTGCACTAAAGCTTCGATCGCTGGAATAACTTTTTCGACCGCCAAAGGAACCGTTTTATCCTCCGTATTGATTTGACGCAAGATGGTATCTACCGTTTGTAATTCTAGATTATCATACGTAGAACTAGATTCCGTCGCTAAAACACTTAAATTCTCCCCCATATTATTTCGATAATGCTGCGAAGTTTTTAAAGAAATGAGGAATCGTCTCTATCCCTTTGTAAAAATTAAATAAACCATAATGCTCATTAGGAGAATGTATCGCATCTGAATCTAGGCCAAAGCCCATCAAAATCGACTTAATCCCTAATTCTTTCTCGAATAAAGCTACAATCGGAATACTACCTCCTCCACGAGTTGGCACAGGTTCTTTCCCAAAAGTAGTCGTCATCGCCTCAGATGCTGCCTGAAAGGCAATGCTGTCTGTAGGCATCAAATAACCCTCTCCCCCATGGTGAGCGGTTACTTTCACCTTCACTCCTTTAGGCGCTATTGCTTTAAAGTGTTCCGTAAATAGACGCGTAATTTCGGCCGAAGATTGATTAGGCACCAGGCGCATCGAGATTTTAGCATATGCCTTTGAAGGCAATACCGTCTTTGCCCCCTCACCCGTATATCCTCCCCAAATACCGTTCACATCTAGCGTTGGACGAATGGAGGCACGTTCTAAAGTGGTATACCCTTTCTCACCATAGACAGAGTCGATGCCTAAATCTTTTTGGTAAGCTTCTAAATCAAATGGCGTCTGCGCCATCGCTGCTCTATCCGCCGCACTTACTTCCATTACCCCATCGTAAAAACCGGGAATGGTGATGTGGTTAAATTCATCGTGCATCGAAGAAATCATTTGGCATAAAATATTAATCGGATTCGCTACCGCACCACCATAAACACCCGAGTGCAAATCGCGGTTAGGGCCCTGCACTTCCACTTCCATATAACTCAATCCACGTAATCCCACATCGATGGACGGGATATCATTCGCAATAATGGCCGTATCCGATATTAAAATCACATCAGCTTTTAACAACTCTTTATTCGCCGCAACAAAATTCCCTAAATTATCTGAACCCACTTCTTCCTCTCCCTCAATCATAAACTTCACATTACAAGTCAAGTTACCGGAGGCTAACATTGCTTCAAATGCTTTCAAATGCATAAAAACCTGACCTTTATCATCACAAGCACCACGTGCGTAAATGACCTCGTCTTTAATAATAGGTTCAAAAGGAGGATTATCCCAAAGCTCCAACGGATCTGCTGGCTGCACATCATAATGACCGTACACTAAAACAGTAG
This sequence comes from Cytophagales bacterium, assembly GCA_028868395.1. The sequence continues at coordinate 4,820 of JAGWUO010000010.1, forward strand.
GTGCTGCAGGATCCACCATTTTCTCTCCGTAGACAATCGGATAACCAGGTGTTTCTTCTAATCGAACATGGTCTGCTCCTGCCTGACGCAAGTTTTCAGCTATCCATTCGGCCGCTTTACGAACATCTCCCGCATAAGCTGGATCTGCTGATATAGATGGAATTCTCAAAAGGTCTAATAGCTCCGCTAGAAACCGATCTTTGTGAGCGGCGATAAAATCAGTTGTTGATTGCATAGTTATTTGAAATTAAAAGGCTACAAACGTCCTTTTCGAGGAATAAGATACATCCGATTTTCGGTTCCTGAAATGATTCGGCCGATATTTTTACGGTGCGTAAAAATCACCAAAAAGGAAATGATAAATCCGAAATAGATCAATATGGGTAATTCTTTCCCAAACACCCCGAATTGAAGTAATAATGGAAAGACTAAAGACGTCACCATAGAACCTAAGGAGACATAATGCGAAATCGCAAAAACAAGTAAAAATACGAGGCTACTAGCTAATGCGGCCTGTGGGTGCAATGCAATGACCATTCCTAGCGTGGTAGCGACACCTTTTCCTCCTTTGAAATCACAGAAAACAGGTAATAAATGACCGATAATGGCCAGAAAACCAAAAAGAATTTTCAAGGTTACGCATGTTTCCCAATCCACTAGACCGAAAGCATAAAGTACCGTAGCTAGACTTGCTGAAGCGAAGCCTTTCAATGCATCCACAAACAAAACAATCGAACCCGCTTTTTTCCCTAATACACGAAACGTATTAGTTGCTCCAGCGTTACCACTCCCATGCTGACGAATATCGATTCCGTGGTAACGATCACCATACCAAATCGCTGTTGGAATTGATCCCAACAAGTAGCTCAGTAAAGATAGTCCCACGAGTATGAAAAGCATAATTGATTGGTTGTAACCTTGTAAATATAGGGCGACGAGTTTATGAAATCAAATACATGAAAAACATTCTTGAAATGTTTAAACTTTCGTCTTTATATTGTTCTAAAATGAGAAATTAACAGAGGCCATCAACCTAAATCGCTGTGGATTACCATGATCTAAATAGGTTAACCGATGGAAGGCTTGTACACGCAATATTTTGAAAATATTATCAATTCCATAACCAACTTCTGCAAACGGCTTATTCGGATCTAAGGAATCAAAGGAGTATTGATCTAAGAATTTAGACCGCAATGGACTATTCACGTCCTTCATTATATCATGGTTAGCCGTCCGTTGGCTTCCCATAAGTATATTACCCGAAGCTATTAATCGCCATTTCAATTTTTTGATCAAGGGGATCCGGTTAAATAATAAACCGTCAAAATTATGATTGTACTGAATTGATGCATACTGATCACTCACGAATTCAAAGTAATTCATCGTGGAATAGGCAGAACGAACGAAGAAGAACGTTTCATTTCCTAAGTGAGGAAACAACAAAGGCGCGGGTAAATTAGATGGTGTATATCCAGCTGTAAAGGTATAATCTGAACGGCCTAAAGTGCCTAAACGGAACGTTTGATATGCTTTCAATGTAACGCGATCATACGTAAAATCTCCCCCTAAAAACCCCTTAAATCCATGTTGATATTTCAGCGTGACCACTGGAATCCGTTTAGTCGCTAAGGTGATTCGTTCGTTGCCATTCATAATGAACGTCTCGTTTTTAGCAAAACGCAACTCTACTGTAGCGAAGGTCTCTTGGTAATAATCCTGTACAGCAGATGCACGCCCTAACTCTGGATTCAAACGGTATTGAAAACGGAATAAAGGGTCGAATGATCTTGTATTCAGCGAGGTAGTGACTGTTAAGCCTTTGTAAAATTCGGACGAAAAGAAGGCTTCGGATTCGCGTCTGAAGAACGCGCCAGAAAATGCCCCCCAACGGGTAAAAGAATAAAATAGTTTATTATCGCCGATGAGCTCAGGTGTTAAACCTACCCGTTCAATATCATAGGAATGCCTCAATCCTGCCACGGTCCATTTCTTTTTTGAGAAGAGGTAATTTACTTCGGCGGAATACTTCGGAACTAAATCTTTCGTACCAAACCCCACGTTTCCCCTCAAAATCCAGTGTTTATCAAAATTTGCGTTCGTTCTAAAACCTAATCGCAAGCGGGCACCCTCAATTTTATTTACCGCAAAACTGGAGACATACGGACCCACTTCTATGTCATTGAATTTCTTGTAGCCGCTGAGAATGATCTCTGCAATTTCAACGTAAGTTCGAACGATGGGTAGATTTTGAACAGAATCAATTAAAGCAGACGCCATCACATCTTGAGTACTTAATGGTTCATGTCGAGCATATTTCCAAAATTCGGGATTAGGCTGCATGGCATCCTCCGCAACCTCTGAAGATAAATCGTAGAATCCTACTTCGTGCGGCTTATTCACCACAAAATCCTTGTTAGAGATGTACATCTTTAATAACATCCCCGCACTTCCTTTGGTAATTTCTTCTAAATCAATCAAAAACCTTGTTCTAGCTGGAAGCCATGCTCCTGAACTGGTTTGCTCTAATTCTTGAGAAATTTTAATCTTATCAATAAAATTCAAATTAGCTCCTTTATCCACAGCCGCATCGATCTGAACCAAAGCAAAGGAAGTAGTGTCAATCCACATTTGACCTCTAAATACAAGGTCCATCGGGTTCTTAGGGTCAAAATCCAGTTGGTAACAAACATGACCGTCCACGTTGACCGTATCACCTAAAAAATAGCTATAACTTCCCTTCCAATTATCGCCAATCGGACTAGCAAAATCTTTGCCAAAAAAGCCAACATAGTTTTGATAGAAATTATAGTTCGCTACTAAATTGCCCCCCACTAATTGCGAAATCAAAGAACCATCTTTTACACCTACGCCTTTGATATTCGTCTTATTGATAACTTCCTTCTTACGTTGCGGGCTTTCCAAATAATAAAATTTACCCACGGACTCTGAGATGTAAGTGGGAATAACGAGCTTCCCATCTTCTCCGGCTATTTTTTCAAATTTCTTGATGGCTTGTGCGATGTCCTTCATCACCTTTTTCTCCTTAAACTTCTCCGATATATTATCTACATCGAGTTCCATTTTAGCATAAGAATCATATTCATAGGCCGAAAGTTTAGAACGATCGTTTTTATCCCTATTTCGAATCACTCCACGAAGGATTTTAAAGGCTGGATTTTCACCAGAATAGACAATTACCTCTGCCATTTCCCGGCCGGTAGGCTCTAATTGAAACTCGATTTCTTGTAATTTAGCCCCACGCGTGATTTTCTTAACACGCTTTTTGTAGCCCACGAAAGAGGCAAAAAGACTGTCTGCTGAATATTTCGAATTTAACGTAAACTCTCCTTGAAAATTAGTGGTAGCGCCTTGACTCACGCCTACTAGGCCTACAGAGGCAAAAGGAATGGGATCTCCATTCTTCGCATCGGTTACACGACCTTTTATCACGAATTGACCATTCGACTGGAAAACCGTAAAGTATAAGAAAAAAGCCAGCAATACGCTGAATTTCAATTTCATGGAGGGTATTTATAATGCAATTCTTACAAAAATAACAAGTCGATCGAATAATCCACTATTCGTCGGCACATTTCTGAGTTTCGTCTAAGAAGTTTTTGAATTTCTCCAATGCACGAGCCCGGTGGGCGATTTTATTCTTTTCCACAAGCGTCATTTCAGCAAAAGTTCGCGTTTCATTTTCTGGCTGAAAGACAGGATCATAACCAAAACCTTGATCACCTCGTGGAGCTTCTACAATGGTCCCTTGAATCTCTCCTTCAAAGGCATGATAAGAACCACTTTTAAAATAAGTCAATACGGTAACGAAGCGTGCATGGCGATTCGTTTTGCCTTGGAGGTTTTTTAAAAGTAATTGGAGATTAGCTTGGTCATCCTTGGTTTCTCCTGCATAACGCGCAGAATAAACGCCTGGAGCGCCACCTAAACTCTCTACTTCCAGTCCAGAATCATCCGCTAAACAAGAAACTTGGAATCTTTCGGCAATGTAGCGGGCTTTTTGCAAGGAGTTCTCGGCTAAGGTGGATCCCGTTTCAGGAATCTCCTCTGTGAGCGCTAAGGTACTTAAGTCGCGCACTGTAAAATGATCCTGCAACAACGCACTTAGTTCTTCCACTTTATGCTTGTTTTGGGTCGCTAGATAGAGAATGGGGCGCATTATTGAGCGGAAACTACTTCGATCTCAAAATACAAGGGTGAATAGCCGGGAATAGATGAATTTCCGGCAACGCCATAGGCTATAGTGTATGGTAAGATTACTTTAGCCTTTTCTCCTACTTTCATCTTTAAAACCGTCTCTTCAAACCCTGCAATTAGCTGGCCTGCCCCCACATTAAACGTTAAGGTACCTGAACCAAATTTAGAATCGTAGATCACTTTGTTGCTCGCATCAGTTTGAATATATCCATACCCCAAACGGCCTACATAATTTACATTAACAGATTGCCCTTTTGTTACAGCGGCAGCAGTAGGCTTTTCTACCGTTTTTTGAAATACAAGACCCGAACTTGTAATTTCAGGATTAGCAAATCCATAAGTAGTCTGCATAGAAGCAATTTGTGCTGCTTGATTCTTAATCGAAACAACCTCTATCTCCGCTTTGATTACGGAATAAGCAGGAACACTTCCAAAGGTATTACCGCCGAAAGCCAAAGAGGATGGAAGTAAGAATGTACCTTTATCTCCCGCTTTCATGAGCGAAACGGGCAAAGTAAACATACTTTGGGAAACACCAAATATGATTGATTTTGATTGATTTGACGCTTTAGAGGTGGAATCTACGAAAGTTCCATCCAACAAAGTTAATTTATAGTGTAGAGTCACTAAATCAGCCACAGCTGGAGTAGCTGTCGCTCCAGCGGAGGTGATGGAATAATACATCCCATCCGCTGTTTTTTGATACGTAAGATTTCGCTGCTTGAGGTAATTTTGAATATCCGTGTCATTCTTAGCCACCTCTTGTTCGACTGGATTATCGACTGAACAACTTGTTAAACTAGTCGCCAAAGCGAAAAATAAAACCACATACTTCCACATAACTATTCAATTTTAGCGATGTAAATTTCAAAACTTAAAGGGGTATAACCCGGTATGCTGCTATTCCCATTTGCTCCATAACCTAGGGCAGAAGGGAAAACAATGACCGCTTTCTCACCTAAACGCATTTTCTCAATTCCCATTTGGAAACCGGGAACAGTTTGTGTTCCACCAATGGTTACGCTCATACTATCCGTGCGAGCCATATTACCATCAAAAGCTTTGGAACTCAAAAAACGTCCAATGTATTTAATCTTAACGATTTTGCCTTGAGCCGGAATGTCTCCCGTGCCAGCTTTCAACCGGATATAACGAAGTCCATTATCCATCGTCTCTGTCACCGTATAGGCATTTCGAGCAATGTATTCCCGAATTAAATCGTCTTGCGTACGTACCACATAAGACTTAATGCGCACTTTTAATGGGGTGTAGGCCGGTAAATCAGGGAAAGACTGGGCAGTGCCCGGAATAACCATGGTTGCTTGCTCACCTTCACGAAGGGCAGTAAACAAGGAAACAAACACGGGATTCCCACTTCCGTACTTTAAAAAATAAGGAGAATTAGTCGCCCGGTTTGTACTGTCGAGCACCTTCCCAGTCGCCAAGTTAGAAAACTCATAATGTACATAGAGCGAATCGCCCTTAGACGCTAATTCCCCTGATGGATTCGATTTAGTCACAAAATAGTAGCTGCCACCAGACAAAGCAATAGGGCTTTGATTTTGGCTAGCAAAATAGGCTAAAATCTGAGTCTGATTTTCTTTCGCCTTCACATCGTCCTCTAAGGCAATATCAGACAAACACGAAAACGTAAAAAAAGCAATAAATAGGAATCCGAAAACTTTCATTCAATTATTTCTTAGACAATACTTCTAATTCAAATACTAAAATAGCATTTGCAGGAATACGAGGAGCAGCTCCTTGTGCACCATAACCTAACGCTGATGGGATCACAAAAGTACCTTTTCCTCCTTTTTTCAATAACATTAATGCTTCGTTGAAGCCTGGCACTAATTGACCTACTGGAGGCATTGCCACGCCAGCACCCTTGTCAAATTCTTTTCCATCCAAGAAGGTACCGATATAATTTACTTCCCAAGATTCTCCCATTTTAGGGCCTTCGCCTACACCAGGATTAGAAATCGAGGCATATAAACCAGTAGAAGTCTTTGTGAATTTCTTGCCTGAATTAGCTACATACGCCTCAATTAATTTAGCGTCTTTACCCGTTTGTTCCGCAGATAATTTTGCCATCTCCTTTTCAAATTCTGCACGAGATTGAGACTTCTTAATTTTAACAATGAAACGAACATCTGTACCACGCTTCAAGAACGGAGGAACAGGTTGATTCGCATCTTTGAATAAGCTATCTACTGGAACGAAAATAGTTGCGCTATCCCCTACTGATAGTAGACGTAAACCGTTCTCAAATGAACCTTTGAATGCCCCTGCAGGAGCTGCTGGTGGAACTAAATCTTGTAAAGGCTTTCCTTCTTTACGGGAATCTTTGATGGTAGAATCGGCATCGTTTTTAATCACTAAATCAAACGTAATGATATCACCCTCTTTTAATTTAGCGGCGCTATCATCATGTTCGTGCTTTTGGATTTTAACTCCGTCTACTACTTCGACATTGTTACACGAAGCTAGTGCCATTGCCGCTACTAAAATTACTGCTAGTTGTTTACGCATGATTTTGATTTTATAAATTTTTAACTCGATTTATTTCAGAAAGATACAAAGGTAACACTTCCATTAGTTTTTTCTTCGCATCTGTTAAACTTCCCCCTGAAAAACGTCCACCGGAGGCATTTTTATGTCCACCGCCCTCAAAATATTTGGAGGCAAATTCATTCACCGCAAATGGTTCGATAGATCTAAAAGAAAGCTTTACGCCGTCTGGACGCTCAATCATCAAGATTGACCACACACATCCGGCGATTTGTAATCCATAATTTACGATGCCTTCGGTGTCTCCAGCTTGAGAATTAAATTTTGTTAAATCCTCCGCTGTGATCCACATGAAAGCGAGGTGGTACTCGGGTAGGTAGTCCATTCTTTGGCCCAAAACGTGACCAATAAACTTCAATCGATCGATACTAGACGAATCAAACACCTTCCGATGCACTTCGTTTGTATTTACCCCTAAATCAATCAGCGCGGCCACCACGGTGTGAACATGTGCCGTGGTATTCGGGTGGCGAAAAGAGCCCGTATCCGTCATAATGCCCGAATACAAGCAAGATCCGATCGCTGGATCAAGCAGATTTTCATCACCCCACTCCAGGATTAAATCATAGATTAATTCACAAGTAGATGCTGCAATCGTTCGATGGTAATAATAATCGCCAAAGTCCTCCGGATCCAAATGATGATCAATCACCACCTTCTTCGCCCTCGATTTGCGCACTACTGGCGCCATATTGTGCAGTCTTTGAATACCAGAGAAATCCAAACAGAAAATAAAATCAGCTTCCTCCACGAGTGCATCGATTTGCACCTTGTGAACCAGCTCATCATAGGCTAAAATATCCGCCGCACCTGGCATCCATTTTAGGTTAGCTGATACCGCAGAGGGTACCGCCACCGTAGCCTGAATACCTTTTTTAGC
>JAGWUO010000271.1 GCA_028868395.1 Cytophagales bacterium
AAAGGGTTGGTTGTATATTTTTTCTACCTCTTCCCGAGTCCAATTATTACGTACCATATAAACTTTATTTCTATTCAAATTCCATTAAATAAGGCATCATTGCTAAGAAGCCTTCTCTTTTTTTCCATCGGTTTACCTCTAAAACGGAAGAAGCCCAAGGCATATTTTTAGCTAGTAAACGCTCTGAAAGTGATGATTCAGACGTCGCTGAGTTCAATAACTCGTCTACAAATGATTTCGCCTTGGGATACACCGATACTTTATAGCTACCCGGTTTTAGTTTCACTTTCGCAGCAGCAATCTCAATTGCCTTATCCAAACCACCTAATTCATCCACTAAGCCTATCTGTTTCGCTTGTGTACCCGTCCATACACGACCTCCAGCCAGTGATTGTAAACGCTGCAAGGTCATCTTACGACCCGCCGCAGCTTTGGTAGTAAATGATAAGTAACCTTTATTCACGGAGTTCTGTACAACTGATTTTTGGAAATCAGTTAAGGCCCCGGCAGAAGTCATAAAATTAGAGTTTGCGTGTGTATTCACGTGATCCTGTGTGATACCCAAGGTATTTTTCAGGAAATTATCCACATTGAACCACGCCGCAAAAATACCAATCGAACCGGTAATTGTCGTCGGTTGTGCTACAATCACATCCGTTCCCATCGCCATGTAATAGCCGCCAGAAGCTGCATAATTCGACATAGACGAGATAATCGGTTTCACCTTCTTAGTCAATTCAATCTCGCGCCACATGATATCAGACGCTAAAGAAGACCCTCCTGGAGAATCAATGCGAAGCACAATCGCTTTGACTGATTTGCTCTCGCGTAATTTCTTCAATTCTTTTACGAAATCATCTGATCCAATATTCCCCTCTGAAGCTCTCGTTCCAGAAATCTCCCCCTCAGCCACTAAAACCGCAATACGATCCTTTCCTTCTACTTCATCAATTGGATTTTTTGCCTTCAAATAATTATTCACCGACACATAAATCACTTTCTCTTTCTCGCCAGAGGCTTTTTTCAATAAGGCCTCAAACTCATCCCAATACCCTTGCTTCACCATCCCTAATTTCTCCGCATTAGAAGGCTCAAAAGCCTGTAAGCTATCCGCGATCTGATCTAATTTACGTACCGGGATATTTTTAGAACGGGCAATTTTATCAAACACATATGTGTTAATTGATTGTAAGAATGAGGATGTCTGTGCCTTATTTTCTTCGCTCATATCCTCGCGAATAAATGGCTCAACGGCAGACTTATAGGTACCTACTCGGAATACTAAAGGTTCAATTTCTAATTTGTCTAAGGCTTTCTTGTAAAACGTATATTGAACGCTAATGCCATTAAAATCCAATAAACCATTTGGATTTAAATAGGTCTTATCCGCCACAGATGAGATGTAATAGCCCTTTTCTGTATATGAATTCGCATAAGCATAGACGAATTTACCAGACTTTTGGAACTTCTGAATCGCCTCCCGAATCTCGGAAAGCTGAGCATATCCTGCGATCGGAAAACTAGCATCTAAATAAATACCCTTGATTTTAGGATCTACTTTCGCGCGCTCTAACGCTGACAAAACCTGAATTAATCCCAAATTTTCTGGCGGTGCAAAATACAAATCCGTTAGTGCGGCAAATGGATTATCCTCCGTCGTTGCATTTTCAACAATTGGGCGATTCAAATCCAGTTTTAAAACGGAGTTATCTTTCAAATCAAACACCTCATCTGAACTACCGATGGCGGCACCTACACCAGCCAAAAGCAATAAAGAGACGATTGCAAAAAGGAAAAGTCCTACAACAGTCGCTAACGAATACTTGACAAATTGCCACATAGCTTATTTATATTAAGGTTTACTAACCAAAGTTTTTACGGTAATCCTCGCGTGCCTGGCGAATTACTTCGAACGCCACATCGCGACCATAAATATCATCAATATCTACTGCATTTGAGGTCGTTTCTCCTGGCAACATTTTGTACGTCCAGAAATAATGTCTCAAACGCTCTACGATGTCCTTAGGCGCATCAGAAATATCTTTCCATTTGCCATAAATCGGATCATCTTTCAACACCGCAATGATTTTATCATCTGCTTCCCCTTTGTCAATCATCCGAATTCCACCAATGGGAATCGCTTGACATAAAATATCTCCATGCGTAATCGCACGCTCAGAAAGCACTAAAATATCCAATGGATCGCCATCCCCTCTTTCAATATCCTTTCCAGAATACTTACGCGCTAATTCCGCGATACCATCCGAACAATACGTTTGTGGCAAAAAGCCATACAAAGCAGGCACAATATTCGAAAATTTCTGCGGACGATCAATCTTCAGATATCCTGTTTGCTTATCAATTTCGTATTTTACAGTATCTGTAGGAACAATTTCAATAAACGCGGTCACTAATTCAGGCATCTGGTCCCCAATCTGT
>JAGWUO010000272.1 GCA_028868395.1 Cytophagales bacterium
GACCGCGACAAGGTGACCTTGATGACGATTCACTCGGCGAAGGGTTTGGAGTTCAACCGCGTTTTCTTAGTCGGATTAGAAGAGGATTTATTCCCTTCCCAAATGATGTTGCAATCCCAACAGGACCTCGAAGAGGAACGCCGCTTGTTCTATGTGGCTGTGACGCGGGCAGAGAAGAAATTGCAAATCTCGTATGCGGAATCCCGTTACCAGTTTGGTCGTTTGAAAGCGTGTGAGCCGAGTCGCTTCTTGAATGAATTAGATCCGAACTTTGTGAAGATGGCAAAACCAGCCGGCGCTCGAAAAGAAGTATCTAGTTTCCGTCCAGTTCAAAAGACCGGCTTTACTGCGAAGCCAGCTCCATCAGCAGCACAACTGATTCAAAAACCTACGACGAATACGAATTACCAACATGTGGTTTCGGCAAACTTCCAGGCCACAGATGCATTAGCCTTAGCAGCCGGCCAAAAAGTCGAACACGCTAAATTCGGTTTCGGCCTCATCAAACGCATAGAGGTTAATGGCGCTGAACGTAAAGCGGTGATTGATTTTGAAAAGGGAGTAGGCGAGAAGACGCTCTTGTTGAGCTTCGCGAAACTAATGATCGTAACTTAATTCTTGGAGTCGTCTTGGTCTGCTGAAACACGCTGTGTCACGCGGACTTTCTTAATGCGTCTCGTATCGACGGATTGAACCTTGAACGTAAAGTCTTCGAATTCGATTTCCTCTCCGGCGCTCGGAATACGACCAAAAAGCTCGATAATTAATCCAGCCAGTGTTTCGCTTTCGCCTTTGGCCTTCTCGAAATAGGCTGCCTCGATCTCAAACACACGGCAGAAATCATTCAAAGAGGTCTTGGCCTCGAACACATATATATTGTCGGCTATTTTCTTGTAATCGGCTTCGACTTCATCAAATTCGTCATTGATCTCACCTACGATCTCCTCGATAATATCCTCCATTGTCACAAGCCCTTCGGTCTCGCCATATTCATTCACAATGATGGCCATGTGCACCCTTTTTTCTTGGAAATCGTAGAGTAAATCATCGATTTTCTTGTTTTCTGGCACGAAGAACGGCGTATGTAAAAGGGGCAACCAGTCGAATTTCTCGTCCTGATCGATGTGTTTCAGTAAATCTTTGATGTACAAAATCCCTTCGATTTTGTCGATGGTTTCGTTGTAAACGGGCACACGCGAATAGCCGTTCTTGTTAATGAGGTCCATCAATTCGTGGAAATTCATGCTCGTATCGAAGGCTACAATGTCTCGTCTTGCCTGCATCACAGACTTCACGGAGATATTCCCGAAATTCAGGATCCCACGTAAAATATCTTTCTCTCTGTCACTCGTGTTCTCATCTGTCGTAATTTCCAGCGCCTGATTCAATTCCTGCGAAGTCAGCGTATAAGATTTCTTTTTCACACGCTTCTCGATTAAGCCAGAAATGCCTAATAGTGCCTTGGAAAGAGGAGAAAAGACAAAATTTAAAAAGCTAATAAGAGGAGCGGAATAGCGGGCGAAGTTGAGGTTATTCTGCTGGGCCCATACTTTGGGAATCAATTCTCCAAAAAACGTAATGATGAACGTCACCCCGAACAACAAAAACAAGGTCACGAGTAAGGTCTCCATCGACTGCTGACCCAGCACCATGGAGGTTAAATAATTCGCCAGGGTAATGAAAATAATATTAACAAAGTTGATGGAAATCAACAAAGTAGCCAGTAATTGTTGTGGTTTGTCGAGCAATTGACTCACCTTTTTTTCGCTGTTCACCTCACTTTCGCGAAGGCTGATACGCTGGTCCGCGTTCAAGGAAAAGAAAGCTACCTCCGATCCAGCTAAAACAGCCGAAAGGAACAATAGAGCCACTAAAACGAAGGAAATAAGCGCAATTGAACTCACACTAATGGAGGGCTCCAAGGCGAGTAAAAACAGATTGGGTAAGGGGTCTGGGTCCATATTTGGGTGAACTGATCGATGCAAATTTACAAAAAAGGGAATACGAAATGCGATATCCCCTTTTTTGTAACAAAAATTTAAAACGGCAGATCATCCCCTTCTTCCATCATCGGCGGGAATGGATCAGCCTTGGAAGCACCGGCTAAAACCGCTTCAGGCTTTGGTCTTTCGGCTGCCGGAGCAGACGCTGGCGACCCTTCGTTACGGCCTCCGATTAAATTGATCGACGTTGCACGCACTTTGTAACCACGAACAGTTGCGCCGTTTTTATCTTGCCATTCTTCGGAACGAATTTTTCCTTCGATATAGACTTGGTTTCCTTTCTTCAAATATTGCTCGGCGATGTTCGCTAGGTTATCCCAAAGCTCTACGCGGTGCCATTCGGTTTGGTCTACTCTTTGTCCGTCCTTTCCGGTATACGACTCGGAGGTCGCAATATTAATGTTTGCCACTTTTACACCGCTAGGTAGAGCG
>JAGWUO010000273.1 GCA_028868395.1 Cytophagales bacterium
AGAGGCTTTCGCGAAGGATGCAGTGGCCGGATTACAAGAGGAATTGAACTTAGTTGGTCGTCCAGAAGAGATGAGCGCTTATTTAAATATCTACCAAAGTGGTAGCCTAAATGAAGAAGAGAAGACAGATTTAGAGTACCAAGCAGCGAAAGGCATCTATTTAGGCGAGAAATACGATAAGGCAATCGAGCCGTTGAAGAAATTTGTGGAGCATTTCCCTACGGATGAACGCGTTTCAGAAGTAACCTATCTAATCGCGGATGCAGCAAATCGCTCGAATAACAAAGCTTTGGCTTACCAATTCTACAAAAAGGTCATCGAACAAAACGTACATCCATCTTTGAATTCAGTCATTACCAAGGTGGCTGATATCGAATTTGATTCCGCATCATATAGAGAGGCCATAGGACATTACCGACTATTGAAAGAGAAAGGAGTTGATTCGACACTTATTCAACGATCAAACAAACGGATTTTAGAATCATTCATTCAATTGAAAGAGCTTGATTCAGCCCTAATTGCATACGCAGATTACCAAACAGTAGCAGTAAAAGAGGCGGAAGGTTTAGAAGAGGCGGCAGTAAAATACTTAGATATCATTCAATTGAATAATGCAAGAGGTAACTATGCCACATCGAATGAAATGATTCTAGATAAATTCAGAAATGAATTTGCAGAGGTTTCTGATGCGACGCTAGGGAAGGCCTATTTGATTTTGGCTAAAAACCTATACGAATTAAAGAACCTCGCTCAGGCGAAAGCTACCTTAAAATCCATTATTGACAATTCAGAGGACAAAGAAAGCGTAGAAGCTGCTAAAGCCCTATTGAAAACCTATTTCCCTAAATAATGCATATGAGATTCCCATCCAAAATCGTTTTAGCGTCCTCTTTCAGCCTGATTTCCATCTTAACCTATGGTCAACAGAAAAAGGAAGGTACTATCCAAAATGAAGAATTTGTCACGGAAAAGGTGCGTAAAATTGAGGTACAGCCTACGATGAGTCGTTCATTTGAGGCTTTGAATGAAATTCCGGACTACAGTAAAGATCACAAAGTTGATTTCAATTTTGACCTTTCTAAGCCGCAGGCACTTGTTTTACCAGGCATTCAAACGAATGTGCTAGGCCCAAGAACAGGAGAGGAGCTTAAATCTCCTTATGCCTCTATGGCGAAAAATTCCATTAAAATCGGTGCTGGTAATTATGGCCATACCTTATTGAATGGCCATTTTGGATATAATCCTACTGCCAAAGAATTGCGTGGATTGTACATCAATCACGATGCAAACTCGATTGGACCTACAGATAATGCCTTTTCAAGTCGCTCTGAAAACGAGGTGAAAATTTATAGCCAATCACTTTGGTCAAAGGCTCTATTAAAAGGTTCATTAGATTACCGTCGTATCGCAACTAATTTTTACGGCAAAGAAAGCATTCCAGCAAATACGCCAGAAGATGCTTTTGGTGTTCATTATGATCAATTCAAGTTCAATGGGGATATTTACAGCCAAACAGAGGGCAAGAAATTCTCTTACCAGGCTGGCACCGAATTCTCCTCTTTAGCTGGGAATTTAGCACCTAAGGAATGGATGTCATCCTCTTACTTAAAGGCTAATTATGCGATTTCGGAAGGATTATCGCTTCGCATCAATGGAGATGCCATCTTATCTAATTTCACGAGTAATACGACGACAAATCGCAATTTCTTCCGCTTGAAACCCAGTTTGTCCTACGATGTTTTACCTCGTTTAAACGTTCAAGCAGGCATTAATGCGGTACAAGATGAGGAATTACGGATTTACCCAAGCGTTCAAGTTCGCTTTCGTGCGAATGACTTCATTCGTTTATTTGCTGGATTTGAAGGTGATACACAGTTTAATTCCTACCACAGCAGCCTGTTAACAAACCCTTGGCTTTCACAATCTATCAGCTTGCAAAATACGCAACAAAAATGGGCTGTATCGGGTGGTTTAACGGGTACAAACGAACGCAATGTACATTACGAATTGAAAGCTACATATGGAGAATATGCTAAAATGGCTTTCTTCACAGCTTCTGCAGCGGATTTATCACAATTTGATATCCAATATTCAAATCCAGATGCAGCCGTATCAGTGCTTTCCTTACAGGCAAATGTGCAGATGACTATCACGGATAAAATTCATTCAGACTTACAGGTAGATTATACGAATTATGGAAATCTAGGTAATTTCTTATACGCTTACCATCGTCCAACTATTCAAATCGCCTGGAGAAACACGATAGCAGTACTTCCTAAATTGAAAATTTTACCAGAGATCTATTTTGTAGGAGGACTTTACGGCTTCAATCCTAGAACTCAAAAGTCGACCACATTAGATAACATTGTGGATCTCAATATAAAAGGGGAGTATGCAATTAACCAGAAAATGACGGCCACATT
>JAGWUO010000274.1 GCA_028868395.1 Cytophagales bacterium
AAGAAAATTGTGGCTGTTTCGGATGGCTTTTTAAGCCCATCAAAAGGCGACGTGGTGATCAATTTAAAAGACAGAACGGTGATGCCGGGATTGATTGATTCACACGTACACTTGGAGTCGGAAACAAATCCAGGGGCGTATTTAGATCGCTTTGTGAAAAATCCAGGCGATGTAGCTTACCAAGCTTTGGGCTATGCGAAGAAGAATTTAATGGCTGGATTTACGACGGTGCGTGATTTAGGCGGCACCCACGTGGTGATCAGTCTGCGCAACGCAATCAATAAAGGCGTTGTAGAAGGACCACGCATTTTTACGGCAGGTGTTACGATTGGAACAACCGGAGGCCATGCAGATGATACAAACGGGATTAATGAAGCCTTTAAGAAGGATTTAGGTCCTGAAGATGGGGTCGTAAATGGCGTTGCGGATGCGGCGAAAGCGGTACGTCAGCGTTATAAAGAAGGGTCAGATTTGATTAAAATTACAGCGACAGGTGGTGTTTTAAGTTATGCCAAAGATGGTTCAGGTGCTCAATTCACTGATGAAGAAGTACGTGCCATCGTTCAAACAGCGAAAGACTACGGTTTTAAAGTGGCTGCTCATGCCCACGGAAAAGAAGGAATGAAGCGCGCTGTTTTAGGCGGTGTTTCTTCGATTGAACACGGAACCTATATGGATGAGGAAGTGATGGAATTGATGAAAAAGATGGGAACCTACTACGTACCTACCGTCATTGCAGGTCGCTCGGTAGCGGATTCCTCTAAAATTCCGAACTATTACCCAGAAATGGTGGCAAAGAAAGCAGCTGCCATTGGACCCATCATTCAAGGAACTTTTGGTAAAGCGTATAAAGCAGGGGTGAAGATTGCATTTGGTACGGATGCTGGCGTTTTCGGTCACGGAAAAAATGGCTATGAATTCATTTTAATGAACGAAGCGGGAATGCCTGTTTTAGAAGCCATCAAATCAGCGACAGTTAATGCAGCAGATTTACTAGGCCAAAGCGACTTGATCGGATCTATTGAAGTAGGAAAGGCAGCAGATATTATTGCGGTTCCTGGAGACCCAGTGGCTGACGTTAAATTAATGACGAAGGTGAACTTCGTGATGAAAGACGGAAAGGTCTACAAAAACTAGAAATGAATAAATGAAAAAGGGTCGGCTCGCAGATGCAAGCCGACCCTTTTTTTATGCTTAAGAAATTCTAGCGTAAAGCTGGAACTTGTTTTTTCAATACTTCAAAAGCCCCGAAGAACAAGCCAGAGAATAAGAATTGGCTAGCTATCGTATTCTTTAAGAAAGGAATTCCTGCACTGTAGCAGTTTACTAATCCTGCGAAATCCTTCGTGTAAGCGATATCTGATCCTGCCCAAACTGCGAAGTTTGAAAGCAAGAAAAATCCCATGGCCGCCGCTAGATTTGTTCCGATGAAGCGAGAGGCGCTTGCAGTGGTGTTTTGGCCCAATAAAGAGATCAAAGCAAATAAGCCCATGTGTACCGCATCGATTCCAAACGAGAAACCTGGGAAAAAGGTGTCATATAAAGTGTTGTTTAAGATCAAATTCGATCCCCAAACCGCAATTAAAGTCCAAGCCACTGCTTGTTTGCGATTCTGCAAATAGGCGCCTACAAAAAGTGCCATAGAAGCCATTGGAGAGAAGTTTGCCCAACCTGGTCCAGCTAAAATCAACAGACGACTTGCGATGGCAAGTAAGATAAAAGCGATAATCGTGGTATTTCTTTTTGTCATGATCTAAAATCGGATTCCCACAAGAATATTTTTTCTCGAGGTCTAAATAATTTCCAAAGGTAAAACAAAAGCCGTAATTTTACCCATTGAATTCGAATTTATGTCTAAATCACTTCCCAAAATCGGATTATTAGGCGGCGGCCAGCTAGGGCGAATGCTGTTACAAGCAGCGATCGACTTAGACTTGCAGATTGCCTGCCTTGATCCTGATCCAGAAGCCTCTTGTCACACCTTGACGACCCAGTTTACCCAAGGGTCATTCCAGGATTATGATACGGTGTATAACTTTGGGAAACAATTCGATTTAATCAGCATCGAAATTGAGCACGTGAACATCGAAGCGCTGGAGCAATTAGAAGCGGAGGGAATTAAGGTCTATCCGCAACCTCATTTACTTCGCATGATTCAAGACAAGCGTATTCAAAAGACCTTTTTCCAAACACACGGTTTCCCTACCGCTGATTTCAGATTAATCGAATCTGCAGCAGAAATTGTAGCTAATGAAGACTTCTTGCCAGCCTTTCATAAGTTAGGAAAAGGAGGCTACGACGGGAAAGGCGTTCAATTTATAGGGACGGCTGCTGATGCCGCTAAAGGTTTTGATGCACCTGGCCTCTTAGAAAAGGCCATTGATTTTGACAAAGAATTAGCCGTGATCGTCGCGCG
>JAGWUO010000275.1 GCA_028868395.1 Cytophagales bacterium
GCGTACTCAAATTATTTCCATCGATTTAGCTACAAAAATGATAATTTTACGTCCAAATATTCCCTTTTATGCCCCAAATATTTTCAAAAATTAGCTCGGAAGATTTCCAAATCTTGGTTTGGAAAATCGAAGAACCGATATCATTTTTTGAAACATTTCCGGCATCGTGGTCCACTCCAGCGATCGAAAATCCGATTAAAAAACTAGAATCAATTGCCGCAAGGTATTGCTTGCATCAGCTTTCTTCAGAATTCGATAGCCTTATTCTCGTTCAAAATGATCGAAATAGGCCCTTTTTTCAGGATTCAGACTGGCACATTAGTCTAACGCACTCCTATCCATACGTGGCCGCAGCTTTTTCACCTAAGAAACGCGTCGGAATTGATGTGGAGAAACTAGGAAGAAACATTGAAAAAATTGCACCGCGCTTTTTATGCGCCGCAGAATTAGAAAAATGGAAGAATACGTCGAATCTATTGACTTTGGCTTGGTCCACTAAGGAATCCATCTACAAAGCGGTAGGAAAACCAGGACTATCGTTTCAAAAAGAAATAGTGATAAGCGATTTTGAACAAAATCCAGGGAAAGCTCAATTGGTAACCGGAGAAGTAATCGACGTTTTTTGGGAAGAGTTCCCCGAATTTAGTCTAACTGTGGCCTTAATCTAAAAGGTCAATCAGCTCCGTTAATTCATCTTTGTATTCCATTTCCCCTGCTTTTTCATAGGCCATCATCAAATTGCGAATCACGCGACGAATGATTTCCAAATTAGAACAAGGGTTATAATAGATCTCGTTGGACGTTAAATTTAGCTGAGCAATATAATTATCTATATCTATCTTATTGAAAATCAATCCTTTATTAAATACGTTGATATAAAACTGCAAGCCATTTTGCTTGTAGGTTAACACGAAAAGATTAGGCAGATTAACGCCATAGATTGGTAAGCCCAGTTTTTGGGCGATCCACATGTAGATAACACAAAGGCTAATGGGATTCCCTTTTTTAGAAGACAACACATTGTTAATGAACGAGTTATTCGCCGCATGAAAATTCTTTGAATTAGGCCCAAACTTCAATTGCTCAAACAATACTGTATTTAAAACCTTCACCTGATCCATCGGATGCAATTCCTCGCGCATCTGTGGCCAAACCTCGTAATACAGTTGATCCATTTCCACTTTCAATTGCTCAAAACTGTAGTCTGGATAGCGGTAGGTGGCTAAAATCCACATCCCCTCTAATAAATCCATTCCACCTGATTCTTTCCAAAGCTGCAAACGCGTCTTCACCGATTGCCATTGAAAATCATGAATTAAGTTTTCAATCTTAGACTGTAGAATGGGATTTAAGCTTTCACTCTCCCATTCTGATTCTAAAACGGGAATAATGGATGGTCCTAAAGTCCGGATTTGCTGCTCGACCATACTTACGACTTCTTGATCAGAATCGTCTAATAAATGAATCATGGCTTTAATGGCAGCATCCGTCATAGGTAACGTAGATTTTTGACAAAATTAAAGACAATTGGCCTATTTTCCCTTAAATTTGTCTTTAATTCTTACAAAAACGTAGATGCAAATTTTAATTACGGGAGGAGCAGGATTTATTGGATCACACACCTATGTGGTTTTGAAAGAACACGGCTACACTCCTATTATCGTTGATAACTTCTCTAATTCTTCCCAAAAGGTCATAAAAAACCTAGAAATCATCACGAAAGAACCGGTGATTTTCGAAGAAGGCGATGTAAACCATCCAGAGACTTACGATCTATTATTCACGAAATACGATATTAAAGGAATTATCCACTTTGCTGCTTCTAAAGCAGTGGGGGAATCCGTGGAGAATCCCTTAAAATACTACCGAAACAACGTAGCGGCCACGGTACTTTTATTAGAAAAAATGGCTCAATACGGCCTTTCTAACCTAGTATTTTCGTCATCTTGCACCGTTTACGGTCAACCTGAAACGCTTCCAGCAACAGAAGAATCGCCAGTTCAACCTGCTACTTCGCCTTATGGCAACTCGAAGCAGATTTGCGAAGAAATTATTCGCGATACGGTGGCAGCTTCCTCTACTTTAAAAGCCATTGCATTACGCTACTTTAACCCTATTGGGGCACACGAATCGGCCTTAATTGGTGAATTACCCATCGGACTACCCGCTAATTTGATTCCATTCTTGACTCAGTCAGTGGCAGGTATCCGAGGCCCTTTGCAAGTGTGGGGAACGGATTATCCTACTCCAGATGGAACGGCCATTCGCGATTACATTCACGTAGTCGATTTAGCGGGGGCACACGTGAAGGCTTTGGCCCACTTAATTGACGGAAAATCAACTAAGAATTACGATTTCTTTAACATAGGAACGGGCCAAGGGAGCTCGGTAATGGAGGTTATTACCGCTTTC
>JAGWUO010000276.1 GCA_028868395.1 Cytophagales bacterium
GGAAACGCTGGAACGATATTTGGTCCATTTGTCGGCTAATGCGCCTTCTGGAATTTTGGCATCTAATTTTGTCATATCAATCGAATCGCTGAAATATTATTGAATCAAATGGAAATAAAAGGCAATCGGCATCGCAGCAAAAACCGCTGGAATAACGATAGAGAAGATAGCTCCGATCGTTTTGATCGTAGGCATATACTTAGGGTGATTCCATCCAATGGATTGGAAAGCACTCGAGAAACCGTGTAATAAGTGGTATCCTAGCGAAATACATCCTAACACATAAACGATTACTACCACTGGATTCATGAATACCGCTTGCATCTCTGCATATAACGTATGGTCTTCTAAGCCCTCTGTTAAACGAGAGAAGTACCAAAAATGCTTCAAGTGAAGGATTAAGAACAATAACAACAAAGTTCCTAATAGGCCCATAGAACGAGAATACCACTTGCTATTTGCAGCACCATCTACAACCGCATAAGCCACAGGGCGCTTTGATTTATTTTCAAACCAAAGACGAAGTCCGTCATAAATGTGTAATAATAAACCTGCGAACAACACAATCTCCATCGTGCGGATAACCGGATTTGTTCCCATAAACTCTGCACCTTCATTAAATGCCACTCCACCATCATTTAGGAAGATTAGGGCGTTCAAACTGCAGTGAACTAACAGGAAGCTGATTAAAAACAGGCCTGTAATGGCCATCAGGAGCTTTTTCCCGAGAGATGAATTAAGTGATTTTGCTAACCAAGCCATAAATAAATGTATTTGTTAAAAGGAAATAAAAATAAACGAACAGGTCCGATTTTTTTTAGCTACCAAAACTACAATCGAATTGCCGCTCTATCAAATTTAAAACGTAAAAAATCCATTTTTTTTGAAAAAAACGAATTGCCTTCTTAACTTACAGCTAATCAAAAATGTTTTATGCTTCTTAAAAGATTAGGCCTTTATTTCATGTTAATGTGCGGACTAAGTTTTGCTGCGCAGGCAACCCACTTAAAGGGTGGTGAGATCACGGTAAAGCGGGTTTCCGATAAAACATTAACCTTTGAGTTCACGCTAACTACCTACACGGAAAATAACCGGGCGAATGTGGAGCAGAATACGGTGAATTTCTGTTTTGGGGATGGTTCATCCATTTTAGCAGCTCGTCGATCTGCTGGCTATCCCATTAATTTAGGTAATGGGACCATGAAAAACGTCTACAAAATTCAATATACCTATCCGGCCGCTTCCCTGTTTTATAAAGTGTCTGTAGCCGTTCCTAATCGAAATGATGGGGTATTGAACATCACTCGCTCAGTAGATGTTCCCTTTTATGTGGAGACGATTTTCTCTATAAATGCGGGTTTAGGCCTTAATTCAACTCCCGTATTATTAAATCCGGCGGTAGATTTGACGGCGGTGGTGGGACAGCCCTTTATTCATAATTCCAATGCGGTAGATGCGGAGGGAGATTCTTTGGCCTACCGTTTATCCGTATCCAGAACTGGAGCAGAGTTAACCTGTGATCCTGCCAGTAGAGGCTTATTAGCTCCTAATTTCAAACAACCTAATGAGGTTTCTGCTACGCCATCTTCTTTTACCATTAATGCCAAAACAGGTGATTTAGTCTGGAGATCCCCTCAAGAAGTAGGACTTTACAACTGTGCCTTTATTATTGAGGAATGGAGAAATGGAGTTAAGATTTCGGAGACTGTTCGGGATATGCAGATTGAGGTGAAGGACTTAGATAACAGGGGGCCTTTGTTAACAGTGCCTGCTGATGTTTGTGTCCAAGCTGGAACGCGTATTAACCAAACAATAACCGCTATCGATCAAGTATCTAAAACGGGTCGAGTGGATCCAATATCCATCACAAGCAGCGGCAATGTATATTCCATTGATACGTCCTATTCAGTCAAACCACCTAATGCCACTTTTACAGCCGCCGCGCGTCAGACAGCTTTGACAGCTGTAGGAACCTTCAATTGGCAAACTGACTGTGTGCACATTCGAAAAGAGGGATACGACGTCTTCTTTAAAGCGGAAGATTTTCCACCTGTAACGAGTGCGGGGGTAGCCAATTTAGTGGATAGTAAGATTTGGAATATACGTGTACTTGCCCCAGCAGTGAAAAATGTAACCGCCACGGCTGGCGTTGGTACTTCTATCGCGCTAAGATGGTCGACCTATTCGTGTACGTTGCCTAATGCAAATTTGATTTTATACCGGAAACAAGGTGCGTGTGATGCCATCGTCAATGCGAATTGTGCTACGGGAATGACGGCATCAGGTTACACAGAACTAGCTCGATTACCTATCACCGCTACAACTTACACGGATAATGCGATCGTAAAAAATACGAATTACTCCTATGTGCTAGTAGTGGCCTTTACGAATTCGAAAGG
>JAGWUO010000277.1 GCA_028868395.1 Cytophagales bacterium
GCAAAGCAGCATAGGATCCTTTACTAACTAAAAGCAGTGGCAGGGAATCCGCAAAAGAGGTATTTTTAGCCAGTTCCGTCTGGTATTTCGCCTTCATCACCCGCGGTTTTTCCGACGAAATCCTAACAAGTTTTACCTCTTGAGACAAAGCATTTGAAAACCACTCAGACCAATCCTCCAATACTTCGCGAGCCGGCAACTGATCTTCCCAAATCTGTACCGGAACCCATTCCCCTAAGGCAGGCTCCCAAGTCAATTCCTTCTCTAAACCCCACACAGCATCCTTCACGATAAACCCACCAGGAGATTCCCTAAGTGTAAATCGCGTCAATTCCGGTCGAGTCCGTTGGGTAATGAATTGACCAGCGGCATCTACGAGCATAAAACGACGGTCACCACGCAATCCTTCCTTCTCCATCACGGATTCACTAAGTGAAACCGCGCCTAAAGACTTAATGGGATAGATATAAAGATGCGAGACCATAGAACAAATGTAAACTTTTCTGTGCAAAAAGCCTTATAGGTGCTTATAGGCTTAGGGCTTCCTATTGTGACTTGATTTTGTTAAGTTTGTTTTATTGATTGTCTGTAACCTATACCTATGAAACTATTTCGCCTAGCTATTTTCGCTCTTTTGTCCCCTATTGCGGCTCAAGCTCAACAAATGTTAACGCTGGAAGACGCAATCCAACAGGGCATTACAAAGCAATATTCCATCCAAATTTCAAGACAAAGGGAGCGTATTGCTGCGAATGAAAATAGCTTAGGAAATGCAGGTTTTCTTCCCACTATTACGGGAACCGCCACTAAAAACTACACGATTTCAGGCCTAGATCAATCCTTTTTTGGAGGTGTAAGGCCGCCATTAGTTCAATCAGGGGTCAACTCTAACTCGGGAAATGCCGGGGTAGCAATGGCCTGGACTTTATATGACGGTAAAGGAATGTTCATCCTACGTGACCGCTATAAAGAATTACAAAACTTGGGGGCGAAACAAACAGAATCATCGATTGAGAACTTGATCGCCTTGATCTCTACCACTTATTATGATATTATTCGCCAAAACCTACGCGTAAATAACTTCAAAAAAGGGCTAGAAATCTCGAATGACCGCCTGAAATTAGCAAAAGACCGTTACGAGGTAGGACAAGGGTCTAAGGTGGACTATTACTCTGCGCAAGTAGATTACAATGAAGACAAAGCACTTTTAATCGCACAAGAGCAATCCTTTACGAACACAAAAATCGGATTTAATACGCTTTTAGTGAAAGACTATAAAGCAGATTTTCAAATCGTTAACAACATCGATTTACTCCCTAAACTAAAACTTAGCGAACTGAAAATAAGCGCTTTGTCACAAAACCCAACCTTAATCGGTGCGATCTTGAGCAAAAAAATCAGTGATTTGGACACTAAAAATTTACAGAGTCAGCAAAAGCCTCAAATAGACTTACTAGCGGGCTACGCATTAAGTAATGTGGCGAATGGTGCAGGCTTTGGGGTGGAGAAAGGGAGTAGTGATGTGTTTAATTATGGTTTGAGAGCAACGATTAATATATTCGATGGCTACAACCAAAAGCGTAGAATTCAGAATGCGAAAATCAATGCTGAGATTGCGGCTTTGCAGATTGAGGATTTAAAGAATGCCTTGTTGTCTGCTTTAGAAAAAACCTACGTGACCTACGAAAATTCAATGAATCTGATTCAATTGGAGACAGAGAACTACACGATTGCAAAGCAAAATATCGATATTGCTTTTGATCGTTTCAAAGTGGGCATCGCCACTTCTTATGAATTACGCGAGGTGCAACGCAATGCCGTGGCGGCTGAGACTCGATTAATTGAGGCAAAATACGCTGCAAAAGCAGCCGAAATAGAATTAATTCGATTGAGCGGAAACCTGCTGTAATTCTTCGTTGAGTTGTTGCTGGTACAATTCGAAGTAAAGCGATTTGTCCGCCATCAATTGATCGTGCGTCCCACTTTCCACAATCAAACCTTCTGACAAGACAAAGATTCGATTCGCTAAACGCGCAGAGGAAACGCGGTGAGAAATAATCAGCGACGACTTTCCTACTGTCACCTGCTTTAAATTTTCCAAAATCGTATGTTCCGTATGGGTATCTACCGCTGATAAACAGTCGTCTAGAATGAGCATCTTTGGGTTTTTAGCCAGAGCTCGGGCAATCGACACCCGCTGTTTTTGACCTCCTGAAAGCGTTATGCCTCTCTCCCCTAATATCGTCTCGAATTGATCAGGGAACTCCATTATATTGTCATACACATCCGCTTGCTTTGCCGCGACTTCAATGGCTTCTTGCGTTAAGGCATCATTACCAAAGCGAATATTTTCCGAAATACTCGTCGAGAACAAGAAA
>JAGWUO010000278.1 GCA_028868395.1 Cytophagales bacterium
AAGACCAATTCCCTTCAAAAGTGCCCTCTATTAGCACGGATTTGCTATCGAAATAGATCTTTTGAAAACGAACTCGACCGTTTTTGGCTAGGGTAATGGAACTAGGTAGCCGATTAAGAATTTGTTTCGGCTGAAAACGGAAGGCCGCAGCTTGAGCCTGCAATTTATGCTGAATACTTCCTTTAAACAAAGAAGCAGGAAAAGAAAGGCCTTGAAGACGTGTTTCTTTTACTTGTATTCCAAGCGAATTATCAGGATAGATCACAAAATCAAAATCTACCGCTAATTTAGATGATTTACCTTTAAATTGATTTAGCTGAAAGCCTAAGCCCTCCTTTTGGAATAGAAATGACCCATCCCCTTTCCAAGAAGGGTTACTATCCTTAATGGCTGCTATTAATTCAGGCCCTGAAAGTTGAAATTGAAAGGGAAGTGTTGGTTTTCCCGCTCCTGGCAAATCCTTCACTGGAATAAACAAAGGCACAGCGTTGTTTTGACCCGAAACTACCTTAAATCCACCCATATACCGTAATTGCCCTTTGATATTTGTTTGTTCAAAACTCAAATCACGCAAATCCAAGGCTGAGCTGGCAGCAGGTTCTATTCGGTATCCAGAAGGCGAATCCGTAAAAAAGGATTGAAAGGCGAAAGGTTTAGTAGCGATTTTCTTGATTGACGCATTTAACTGCTCTTGCATTTGAGCTAAAATCATCGCCTTCTTTTGATTTAAGAGTTGATCCACCACACCAGAAACGTTTACCGGAAAACCCAATACTTTCACAGAAGGTTTTTGAATCCACTGATAGTCATAGTCCACTTCCTTCACTTGCAAAGCGTTAATGCTCGCTAAATTCCATTTCAATTGAACTTTCATCGCTAAATCACCCGAAACGGTACCAGCAGATATGCCCGCAAGTTCTGGTTTAGCCACCATCCGAACAGGAAGTGATAAACTAATGTGATCCTTTTGAATCGCCTGTAATTGTATAGGTGCTAATAATCGTACATCTAAAGGAAAATCAATGGTAGAAGAACCTGACGAATTTTGATAAAGTACTGAACCCGGCTTTAATTGACTTAAAGCAAATAAACTATCATAAGAAAGGGAAAAATCAATCGTAGTTAATCCAGACTTGATAGCAGGAAATCGATCCACATAGACCGACTTATCAGTAACGGGTGCTGGAACTAGTGTTTTAGCACAAGAGCTGATAAAGACTAGAAGTAGAAATAGGTAAATGCGCATAAAAAAAGAGACCTCAATCTTAAACGTAAAGACTGAGGCCCTATTGTGTTAAAAATAAAGTCTAGGTTAATAAACCTCCGTTGACGGAAATAACCTGTCCTGTAACATATGAAGACATATCAGAACCTAAAAACAAGCAAACATCAGCCACTTCAGAGGCTTGACCTCCCCTTTTCATTGGGATGGATTTTGTCCACTCTTCAATTGCTGCCTCATTTAATTCCTCTGTCATCTCAGTTTCGATAAAGCCAGGAGCAATGGCATTGCAACGAATGTTACGAGAACCTAATTCCAATGCAACCGATTTGGTGAAACCAATAATACCTGCTTTAGACGCTGCATAATTGGATTGACCTGCATTACCTTTAATCCCTACAATGGAAGTCATATTGATGATAGAACCAGACTTCGCTTTCATCATAGGCTTCGTTACCGCTTTTGTTAAATTGAAAATAGACTTCAAATTCACACGGATTACCTCATCCCATTGCTCTTCTGACATACGCATTAATAAACCATCACGCGTAATCCCAGCATTATTAATCAATATATCAATCGTTCCAAAATCTGCTAAAACGTCTTCAACTAACTTCTCTGATTCTGAATAGGAAGAAGCATCCGAACGATAACCTTTAGCAGTGATACCAAATGCGGCTAATTCTTGTTCTAAGGCCTGCCCTTTTTCAACAGATGATAAATACGTGAAAGCCACGTTTGCGCCTGCTTTGGCAAAAGTTGTCGCAATAGCCCGACCGATACCGCGAGAGGCACCTGTCACTAAAACGACCTTGTTTTGTACTAATGACATATTATTTTTTTTGTTTGGTTAATTCTTTTCTTGTTTTTCTGGCCAAAGTTAAGGATTCAGCTCCTTCTTCAAAATCGGCCACAATGTATTCCCCTTCCCCTAATGCTCCTTTCAAAATCTCTTCCGCTAAAGCATCTTCTAAGTATTTTTGAATCGCTCGATTTAATGGTCTAGCACCATACTGCGGATCATATCCTTTGTCCGCCATAAAGTCTTTCGCTTTCTCCGTTAATTCTACTTCGAAACCAAGGTTTGCTAAACGCGTTTTCAACTTCGTCAGCATCAAATCAATGATCTGATGAAT
>JAGWUO010000279.1 GCA_028868395.1 Cytophagales bacterium
TCAAAAATATACAACTCTGCATAGGCTAATTGCCACAGCATAAAATTACTAATCCGGTGGTCTCCACCTGTTCTGATCATCAAATCAGGATCAGGCATTCCCGCCGTAGACAAGTACTCATTTATCGTATCAGCATCAATCGATGCTGCGTTTAATTCGCCACTTTTTACTTTCTCCGCAATTTGCTGCGTCGCTTGCACGATATCCCATTTACCAGAATACGAAAGTGCTAAATTCAGGGTCAAACCCTTATTATTTGCCGTTTTCTCCATCGCCATTTCTAGTTCAGCGCGAGATGAAGCCGGTAATTTACTTAAATCCCCGATTGCCTTTAAGCGAATATCCTTCTGGATCATCCCAGGTAATTCATCCTTAATCGCACTCACTAAAAGCGACATTAGCGCGGTTACCTCGGCTTTAGGACGGTTCCAATTCTCTGTAGAGAAAGCATACAAGGTTAAAAACTTCACTCCTAATTCTCCACAACCTTCTATCGTCTCTCGTACCGCTTTCAGAGCTGATCGATGTCCAAAAACACGATCCATTATCCCTTGCTGCTTAGCCCATCGTCCATTACCATCCATAATAACGGCAATGTGCACAGGAACATTATTTAGATCAATTAACTCTTTCAATTTCAACGATGGATTTGTAATCAATAAGGGGCAAATGTAGTCATATTGGCCACCCTATCCAATTAAAACTTGTTAATAGGTGGGACAAAAAACAGATTGAATCGTGTAGGTTACGGTCAAAGAAGAATTCAAAAACTGATCTCCTTTCGTTAAGTTGAACGACGCTTCCCCGTCAGACAAAGGTCTATCCAGCGCATCCGTGAAGGTCTTTCTCGCCCCTAGATCAAACTGAATGCCCCAGCTAGGTGACAATTGGTATTTTACCCCTACCCCAAAAGGTAGAGCATAACTCATTTTCGTATTGGTCTTGAAACCTACCCCATCTTGGGTGCCTGCTACTTTGGCAAAAACCGTAGAAACACCCGCATAGAAATACGGAGTCCAGTTGTTCACGCGTCTAACTGAGTTTTGGTAATTCAAAAAATTATATTCCACTAAGGCATCTAATCCGAAAATAGAAGTTGCAAAATTGGTCACAGGAAGTGTCACTGTCACCGGAGAAACACGGTTTCCGGTACCCCCACGAAGATCCGTCATTACGGCTTGCAGACGGTAAGCAAAGGTGGGACTATTTTGATAACGTACCTGAAGATTTAAGGCTGGACGCGTCATGGCAATCTCCTTATTGTTAGGAAAAGTATGCCAATTTGCCCAGGTTCCGTGATAGAGGGAGCCTCCTAAACCGGCACCATAGGACCAGCGTTGTGCGCTTGCGGACAAGCTAAACAACATCAGTAATAGTAATATAGAGAAGTTCTTTTTCATCAATCTACAAAGATAAGCATCTGAATCTAATTTACTATGATTAATCGCTTGGTAATTCTTGTTCCAGTAGAAGTGGCCAAACTAACTAAATAAGTGCCTGCCGCGAATGCAGAAATATCAGCCGGATAAGTATACGTTCCACTCAATACATCGCCGGCGAAAATCATGCCTAATTTTTGGCCTTGCATATCGAAGAGAGCCAATTCCACACGCATCGCCTCGAATGCCGCAAATTGAATGCGCACCTGTCCGGAGGCCGGATTAGGAGCTGGATCAAGTAAGGTCACTTTCACACCAGCCTCAGCAATCAATGGCGAATTCAAGAAGATAGGTAAACGATCAAATGACTTTTTAAATATGCCAGCGGTGCTCGTGGTGGATAGACCTAAATGATCTGACAAGATGGTAGAATAGACCTGGCGGTAATCAAAGTTTGCTTTCAAATCGCCGTTTGAATCTAGATTCACCAGATTCGGATTATCCCCTATTAAGCCTCCGCGCACGGTATTCCCGATTACGAACATCGGAGCCGCTGTTCCGTGGTCGGTTCCAGTGGTTCCGTTTTGATTTACTCGGCGACCAAATTCGGAGAAAGTCATTAACGTTACATTGTCCGCTTTGTTCTGGGTTTTCAAATCCTTTTGAAAGGCGGTCACCGCATCAGAAATCTGTTTCCACAGATTCGCGTGTTGATTCAGTTGATTTGCATGGGTATCGAATCCTCCGATGGTGCACAAATAAACCGGCGTTTCTAGACCGCCTGTGATCAATTTTGCAACGATTCCGAGTTGTTTGGCAAGGTTCGTCGCCGGATAGCTGACTGAATTTGCCCCTTTCAAAGCGCTATCTCGGATGACTGTTGAATATTGAATCGAGGCACTCGAAATTTGTTTTAAAAAGGCTAGTTCATCTCCGGCCAAGGTGGCGGGTGGGATTTCATCATCCGCCAAG
>JAGWUO010000280.1 GCA_028868395.1 Cytophagales bacterium
TCTGGATGAGTTTGATCGCCAAATTGCTTCTTCAAGTTTTCAATCGTTTCTTCGATTTCTTTCTTGTCAGCTTTGATTTCGTAGGAGTTGATGGCTTTGATTTTGGCCAAATCCACCGTAAAATCTCCGTGGAAACCTAAGTCATAGTGAAACGTAAATTCCGTATCTTTTTCCCAGTCAATCGCATCTGCCTCTTCTACTGCTGGCAAAGGCTCTCCTACTAGATTCAACTTGTTTTCTTTGATGTAATCAGAAACAGCGTGACCTAACAAATGATTGATTTCATCCACTAGCGCAGATTGACCATATAATTTCTTCACAAGCGCAGCTGGAACCATCCCCGGACGGAATCCTTTGATAGATGCTTTTTTGCGATAATCCTTCAATTTAGCCTCTACTTTTTCCGCATAGTCTGCTGGTGAAACTGCCACGGTCAAACGACCTTCTAAATCTCCTGCCTTGTTAAGTGAAATGTTCATTTGTTCTTATTTATAATTAGCCTTTAAAATAAAACCCTCAAAACCTTTTTGGTGTTGAGGGCTTGCCATTGGTACGGGTGAAGGGACTCGAACCCCCATGCCTCGCGGCGCCAGATCCTAAGTCTGGTATGTCTACCAATTCCACCACACCCGCGTAATTTGGAGTGCAAAGGTAGTCAGCAATTTTAAAAATTCAAAAGCTTTTAAATATAAATATTGGATTAACTTTGGGCAAAAATAAACCTCCTATGAAATTCAGTCGTTGGTATGTTGCGCTAATGGCATTCCTTGTCGGAATCATTGCGACATTCATCTACTTAACCGAAACCTTTAAGTAGCTATGCAAGCACTCGATTGGATTGTTTTATTGGCTACTATTGGTGGAATTGTTGCCTATGGCAGCTGGAAAGGGAATCAAACCAAGCATTCATTGCAAGGCTTTCTGTTAGCGGATCGGGAACTTCCCTGGTACCACATTTTACTTTCCGTGATGGCCACGCAGGCTTCGGCGATCACCTTTTTATCTGTTCCAGGCCAGGCTTACCACGATGGGATGCGTTTTGTGCAGTTCTATTTAGGATTACCCATCGCGATGATTATCCTATCGGTGACATTTATTCCGCATTATTTTTCGCTAAAAGTATACACAGCCTACGAATTTTTAGAGAATCGTTTTGATGCCAAAACCCGGGTCCTCACCTCCCTCCTCTTCCTTATTCCGCGTGCCTTGTCGACAGGCGTAACAATCGCCGCACCTTCCATTATTCTTTCCACTCTATTAGGATGGGATTTGACTTGGACAAACGCCGTGACAGCGGCCATCGTAACCACCTATTGTATGCTGGGTGGATCTAAAGCCATTTCATACACTCAAATGCTGCAAATGGCCGTGGTTTTAGTGGGAATGGTGTTCGTAGGTTTTTACGTGGTTTCTGAGCTACCGGACGGAATAGGGGTAAAAGAATCCCTGCAAATCGCTGGAAAAATGGGCAAGGTGAACCTGATCGATTGGAAATTTGATTTGAATAACCGCTATAATATCTGGTCAGGAATCATTGGAGGCTTCTTTTTGCAGTTATCGTATTTTGGTACGGACCAAAGTCAAGTGGGCCGTTATCTTTCTGGTGTTTCATCCTCTGAAATAAAAAAAGGATTGCTAATGAACGGTTTCCTCAAGATTCCGATGCAGTTCTTCATCTTATTAGTGGGTATTTTAGTTTTCACCTACTACCAATTCAATGCTCCGCCCACATTTTTCAATAAGAATACCGAAGCTGTATGGGCTACCGTACCGGGACATCAAGCCATTGATCAGGAGAAAGGAGCGATATTCGAAGCAAAAAAATCGGCCATTTTACAGAAAGATTTTTCCCGCCTGAATGACTTAAATAAACAGGCCGCAGCTACGCAAGAAAAAGCGGTAGACTTGTTAAAAACGGCAAAACCGGAGACAGAAACCCAAGACACAAATTATATCTTCCTGCATTATATCATTAATCAATTACCCATCGGAATAGTGGGTTTTCTGATCGCGATGATATTGCTGTCGTCGATGGGTTCGATGGCCTCGGCTTTTGGGTCCTTGACTTCTACTTCGATGGTTGATATTTATGAACGATTTATCGCTCCTGATCGCGGAAACCAGCATTATTGGTGGATATCGAAACTTATCACTTTGGGATGGGGGGTACTTTGTTTAGTCGTCGCGACTTTTGCGGTGAATATGGGAAGCCTAATCGAGGTCGTGAATATTCTAGGTTCTTGGTTCTACGGAACTATTTTAGGCATATTCTTATGTGCCTTTTATATCCCTAGAACTACTGGAACGCAGGTTTTCATCGC
>JAGWUO010000011.1 GCA_028868395.1 Cytophagales bacterium
GCTAAAACGCGATCTGTTTCCTTCACTTTTAAGGATTCTAACCCAGTAAGTGTTAATGGAATGTTCTTGACTGCGGCAACTACGCAGATAGTTTGGGCCAAATCAGGACAATCCGTAAAGTCCCAAGCGAGGGAAGCTTGGGCTGGGATTTTGGTCAATAAATAACCGCGCCCCGTGTACGTACTTTTAACACCCAATGGCTCCATAATGGCCTTAATTGCCGAATCGCCTTGCAACGAATCTTCCTTTAGGCCTAACAATTCTAACGAACTATCTTCAAATGGAGACAAAGCCACCATGGAATACCAATAACTGGCACCAGACCAATCGGACTCTACAGCGAAAGGCTGTAATATGTATTTTTGGGCAGGGATCTCGATGCTTCCTTTGGACCAATCCGTATTCGCCTGAATCCCAAAATGCTTCATCTGCGCCAACGTCATCTCGATATAAGGCTTAGACCCCAGCGCTCCCGTGATTTGCAATTTTAATCCTTCCGGTAACAGAGGAGCCACCATCAAAATCGCGGAAATAAACTGCGAACTAACGTCACCGCGGATGGAAATTTCTTTATTTCCTTTAAACGAAAAACCATTTAATTGCATCGGAGGATAACCCTCTTGGTTCAAATAGGTAATATCAGCTCCTAATGTGCGTAATGCATCTACTAAAATTCCAATCGGGCGCTCGCACATGCGAGGTGTTCCCGTCATTTTTTTTGTTGCACCTGTTACCGCATAATAAGCGGTCAAAAAACGCATCGTTGTCCCCGCGTCTAACACATCAGCCTCTGGTCCATTTTCGGATAGCAAGCGAATCATGGTTTGCGTATCACGCGCCTCCGCCAGATTGGAAAGATTATCAATCGTTCCATTCGCTAAGGCATTAATCACTAAAGCCCGATTGCTTTCTGATTTAGAAGCAGGCAAAGGGATAATTTCTGTAAAAGACGACGAACGGGGAAATAAAGTAATTTGACTCAAAACAGGTTTGCGACTAACGCAATTTTAAAGTGACTAATGATAAAACGGCTAAGATGATTCCCACGATTAAGAACCGAATAACGATCTTCGATTCGTGGTAATTTTTCTTTTGAAAATGGTGGTGCAATGGCGACATCAAAAAGACGCGACGCCCCTCTCCATACTTTCGTTTCGTATATTTAAAATAGGCCACCTGAATGATGACCGATAAATTTTCAATTAAAAAGATTCCACATAATACGGGAATCAACATCTCCTTGCGAATCACAATCGCTAAGGTGGCAATAACTCCTCCTAGCATCAAACTTCCCGTGTCACCCATAAATACCTGAGCCGGATAAGCGTTATACCAAAGGAATCCAATACAAGCCCCTACGAAGGCCGCACAAAAGACAGCGAGCTCCCCCGAATTTGGAATAAACATTACATTTAAATACTGGGAAATCACCTTATTACCAGATACGTAAGCTAAGATGGCCAAAGCAATACCAATAATCACCGATGTCCCTGCCGCTAATCCATCGATACCGTCTGTGATATTGGCTCCATTAGACACCGCCGTAATAATGAAAATAACGACTAATACATAAACCACCCAAACGTATTCATCTGGAATAAAACTGGGCAGTAACATGTTGTAGTCAAACTGATTGTCCTTCATAAAAGGGACAGTGGTCAAGAGGGATTTATGATCTACAAAGGTTCCATCCGCGGCAAATTCACGTACTTTAATGTGCTGGTTAAAATACATCGTCAGACCAACGATGATTCCCAGGCCGATTTGGCCTACCACTTTAAATTTACCCGATAAACCTTCCTTATTTTTCTTGAATACTTTGATATAATCGTCTGCAAAACCCACTGCACCTAACCAAATAGCCGAAGTGACCAAAAGAACAATGTACACGTTCGTCACCTTCGAAAAAAGCAGGGTTGGGATCAATAATGACAACAAAATAATGAAGCCTCCCATGGTAGGAGTGCCTTTTTTCGCCATTTGGCCTTCTAAGCCTAAATCCCGAATTTCCTCTCCAATTTGTAGTCTTTGCAAGCGATAGATTACCGACTTACCCCAAATTGCTGCAATACCTAGAGACGTAATGATCGCCGCAAAAGCACGGAACGTAATGTATTGAAATACGCCGGCGCCCGGTATATTCAAAGTCTTGTCTAAGTATTCGAAGAGGTAATAAAGCATCTAAATGGGTTTTAATTTATAAAATTGCAAAAAATCAAGGGGAATTCAAACTTAACTAAATGCCTCCCCTAGCACTAATTTATCGTCAAAGTCGTATTTAACGCCTTGAATATCTTGGTAATTTTCATGGCCTTTTCCTGCCACTAAAATGATATCTCCCGATTCCGCTAATTCCCTCACCGCATAAAAAATACCTTCCTTACGATCCGAAACACGGTGTACTTTGGATTTTAATTCAGCCGGGACTCCTGCCTCCATTTGATCTAAAATCAATTCTGGATCTTCCTTTCGCGGATTATCCGAAGTTAAGACTACTGAATCACTATATTTAGCCGCTAACTCTGCCATGATTGGACGTTTACCGGAATCGCGGTTTCCACCACATCCCACCACCGTAATGATACGCTGTGACTTATCGCGAATGGTTTGAATCGTCTTCAGGACATTTTCCAATGCATCCGGCGTGTGGGCATAATCTACGATTCCCATCTTGTTATTTGACCCAGCTAATTGCTCGAAACGACCCGGAGCCGTTTTAAGGGCCGAAATCTGCACCAATACTTCATGTGATTCCTCGCCTAACAATAAGGCTGCCGCATAAATTCCTAGTAAATTGTAAGCGTTGAATGTCCCAATTAATTGAGCGTGCACTTGCTGATGATCAATCTCTAATTGCAAACCGCCTACTCCGTTGCTAATAATCTTCGCTTTAAAATCCGCGGCGTTCAACAAGCCAAAACCATATTTCTTCGCCGCCGTGTTTTGCAACATCACCATCCCCCGCTTGTCATCTACATTTGTTAAGGCAAATGCTGATGAAGGGAGAGCGTCGAAGAACCCTTTTTTGGCCTTAATGTATTCGTCAAAAGTCTCGTGAAAGTCTAAGTGATCGCGGGTGATATTCGAGAAAATAGCACCGGAAAATTGCACGGCATGAATTCGCTTTTGCACTACCGCATGTGAACTCACCTCCATAAAAGCGTGGCTGCAACCCGCTGAAACCATATCGGCTAACAAAGCATTCAAGCTCAAAGCGTCAGGGGTAGTATGCGTCGATGGAATAATTTTATCTTCAATCTTATTCACTACGGTCGAAATCAATCCGCAGCGATGACCCAGACGCTTAAATAACTCAAATAACAAGGTTACCGTGGTTGTTTTTCCGTTAGTACCTGTTATCCCTACTAATTTTAATTTCTTAGAAGGATGGCCATAAAATTCGGCTGCCGCCTCCGCTAAAGCCTGATTCGAATCTGGCACTTGGACACAAGTCACATCAGCCGGAAGTTCTGAGGGAACCTTTTCCACCACCCAATGCTTGCAACCTTGGGCGTATACTTGAGGCAAAAACGAATGCCCATCTACCTGCGTTCCGGGAATGGCAAAAAACACCGAACCTGCGTCTGCCTTACGAGAGTCAAAGCACAAATGTTGAATATCCGTTCCTGGAAATAAGTTAATTTGTGCCATCTTAATGCAGTTGAATGAAGACTAAACTATTTTTTGCAACAGCTGAGCCCGCCGGAATCGATTGATTCGTCACCGTCCCAAAACCATTCGCACGCACCTTCAGACCTTTGTTTTCTAGGGCAAATAAGGCGTCTCGCAAATTCATTCCCACGACATTAGGAACCGTTTTAGGAGCCATGGTTATGGCTTGATTTCTCACCGTCTTCTTCTCTAAATTAAAGTTCAACCATTGACCGTTTTCTTCCACTTTAGGCAATCCTAAATGAGAGAATAAAATATTTTGATCCGCAGGGTGAATGGTATGAGTTAGCTTGTTTTTATTCAATGAATCCGGTAAATATCCGCGCAGTGTTTGCTGTAATTTCATATCGCGCAAATAGATGCGATCCGAAATCTCTTTAAATACTGGAGCGGTAACCTGACGTGCATAGGTACCTTCAGCACTACCTTTCGGTTCATCAACCGCAATTATCATGGTGTATTTTGGATTTTTGACCGGGAAATAACCCGCAAAAGTCGTGTAATAATTTCCCTTTCGGTAGCCTTTAGCCCCCGTCACTGTACGTTGGGCTGTACCTGTTTTGCCAGCAATACCATAGACAGTACCTTTAATATTGTTCGCGGTTCCTTTCGTTACCACCCCCTCTAACATTATTTTCAATTTCTGTAAGGTCTCCGCCGAACACAAAGGCTTCGAATCACGCACCTGTGTTGCCATGTAATCCGTCACCACTTCATCTCCACGCGTAGCCTTGCTCACAATAATAGGCTGAATCCAGTAACCATTATTCGCGATGGCGTTATAGAAAGCCAAAATTTGTAAAGGCGTATACTGCGTCGAATATCCCACAGACGACCACAACAATTGCAAGCCATCCCACTTTGCTGGCACTGGGAATACAGGTGGTCGACTAGGTTTTAACTGAAAGTCCAACGACTCAATTAAATGGTATTTCTTCAAATAATTGTAAAACTTCTCATTGTTCGTGGTACCAAAAGCCTCTTGAACCAATTTCATCGTCCCCACATTGGAAGAACTTTCAATCACTTGTTCTAACGAAATGGTCCCTAGTGGATGAGAATCAGACATTACCCCGTTATAATACCGAAACTTTCCATCTCCCGTATTGACCATCTTCGTCAATGGATAATTTTTCTCTTCCAACACCGCCATAATCGAAGGCAATTTAAAAACGGAACCTGGATCGCGCGCCTCTAGTAATGCATAATTATAGGTTTCCGAATAACCTGTGGGCGAAAGTGGATTAGCAGCAATATTAGACAAAGCTTTAATTTTCCCCGTCTTGGTCTCCATCACAATCGCCACCGCGTAATTACCTTTAAAGATTTTCATCCCATTTAGTAGCGCTGATTCCACTATCTCTTGGATATTAATATCGATTGTTGAATGTAAATCCACCCCCGCTACCGGTAACTTAGGCTCATCGCCAGGCTCCGGTCGCCAAGTATTATTATCCATTTTCTCATACATCCCCTCTCCAAATACTCCGCGTAACTCTTTATCAAAACTACTCTCAATTCCCACCCGACCTTTATCTCGAAGATCCTTCAAATACCCCACGGTACGATAAGCCATTTGACCAAAAGGCGCGTAGCGTACATTGATCTTATCAAAAACGACCCCAGATTTATTCGAATTCTTTGCCTCTCTGAATAAGGGAAAATTCAGTACTTTTTTCTTTTCTTGGAAATCTAACAGGCGGTTATTTAACAACAAATAAGTCCGACCACTGCGTCTGGCTGCCGCGATCTTCTCCTTGTATTCCTCCGCCGTGCGATCCTTAAAGAAGTTAGCAAGCGCTGCCGCCAAACCATCAATATGCTGTTTGTAGAATTCATCCGCCTTCGCATTTCCTGTCAAGACAGAGGGATCCATCCCTAAACGGTATTTAGGTAAAGTAGTAGAAAGCAAACTTCCATCATCCGAATAGATATTGCCACGCGTAGCCTCAATCTTCCGTTTTTTCACATACGTCGCCATCGCCTCTGAACGAAACTTAGGTCCTTTCAGCACCACCACTTTATACAAACTGAACAGTAAGTACAAGAATACAGCCAAAATAATGATAAAAAACGTGTAAAAACGCCTCGTAATTAAGCCCCGAATGTTAGGTCTTTTCTCCTTCGCCATTATTGCTCTTTATTGACTTGAATGATGATTTTAGTGGGTGGAAGCGTGCTCACCCCTATTTGATAACGCTTTAAAGTCTCCTCCAAATTTGTTTGCTTACTCACCTTCATATACTCCGCCTTTTGTGTCGTATAATCAGCGCGATCTTCCTCTAAAGCACTTTTTTCCTTTTGAATTTGATGCAACTTACCGTCAGCAAGCATCGAATAATAAATGTTGATTAGGGTCAAAAATGCCACAAAAGCAATGCGTTTTACCCACATCACTGGCAACTCGCCTCCCGTGAAATAGTCGATGTTGAAAATGGAATCGAAAATCCCTTCCTTCTTAGGCGAAGAGACTCGCTTAGGCCCTGCTTCTGTCGGTTCGATCGGTGTTGCCATATTATAATTTAGACGCTATTCTTAACTTCGCACTACGGGAGCGCGGGTTCAATTTCAATTCTTCTTCTGAGGCCGTTATCGGCTTGCGAATCACAGATTCGAGCGGGCGATGCACCACTCCAAACATATCCTTATCCTCTTTCCCCTGCACATTTCCCGCTTTAATAAAATTCTTCACTAGGCGATCTTCCAAAGAGTGGAAAGACATAACGACTAGTCTTCCTTCCGGTTTCAAAATCGCCGGGGCCTGCGCTAAAAATTCCTCTATCACAGCCAACTCTTGATTCACCTCAATTCGAATCGCTTGAAAGACCTGCGCGAAGTATTTAAACTCCCGGTGTTTAGGAGCTAATTTATTCAAAATTTCTTTAAATTCTTGCGTTGTCTCTAAGGCTTTTCTGGTGCGGGCCTGAATGATGGCTTGGGCCAAAGTCCGTGCATTTTTCACCTCCCCATACATCCCTAAAATGCGCTGCAATTCTTCGGCCGAATAACTATTTACTAATTCCGCCGCTGTCATCGAAGCAGAGGGACCCATTCGCATGTCCAATGGTCCATCAAATCGAATCGAAAAACCACGTTCCGGCGCATCTAATTGAAAGGAGGACACCCCAAAATCCGCCAATATCCCATCCACCTGTTTTACGCGGTGCAAGCGCAAATACTTCTCCAAATAGCGAAAATTAGCTGTAATTAGCGTTAAACGCTCATCGTCGATCTTCTCTGCCTGCTCCCAAGCATCTGGATCCTGATCAAAGGAGAATAATCTTCCCTCAGGTCCTAACTTATCTAAAATCGCCTTCGAATGTCCGCCTCCCCCAAAGGTCACATCCACGTAAGTTCCTGCAGGATCAATGCGTAAACCATCGATGCATTCGTGCAACATGACGGAGGTATGATAGGTGTTTTCTGGCATAATTTTGGATGAAAACAAAAATACAAATTATCCCTCGCCTACGCCACCAAAATAGGAAATTGTCGCGCTTTTTTTTGTGACAAGTTTCGAACCCGTATCTTTGTTTAAACGCCTAGCGAATTTCCTCATGAAAAAGACCTTATTTGCCTTGTTATTTGCCCCTTTATTGAGTCTTGCACAAGTGCCTGCTGCTGGACTTTGGCGTGCTTCTTTGACCACTCATGGGGGCGAATTGCCCATTCAATTTGAAATTAATCCTGGTTCTAAAACAGGGAATTTAGATATTAAACTCATCAATGGTGCAGAGAAATCCACCTTAGGTGAATCCTTTTTCAGAGCGGATTCTTTAGTCATCCCATTCGACCTATACGAAGCTGAGCTCGTTTTCCAAGTGACAAAAACGACCGAAATGAAGGGCTTTTTCGTCAAAAAAAGAA
The DNA here is from genome assembly GCA_028868395.1 of Cytophagales bacterium. The sequence continues at coordinate 7,540 of JAGWUO010000011.1, forward strand.
ATGGTAAAACCGCTTATCGCCTTCCTGTTTCTGCTCAAACGAGTTCTGCAGACCGCTTTTTGAACCTACAACCAGCTACCGTGAATGTCAGTGGAAAGTGGATGGCAGATTTCTATAGTGATGCGACAAACCACAGTCCAGGTGTAGGCGTTTTTGAACAAAAAGGCAACAAAGTGACCGGCACCTTCCTTCGGACATCCGGAGATTACCGTTTTTTACAAGGCAACGTGAGTGGGGATAGTTTATTTTTAAGCTATTTCGATGGAAGCGGGGTAAACATGTTGCGTGCGAAAGTAAGTGGCACACAATTTACGGGACGATTTACTTCCGGATTAAGTGGAGTTAGAACAGTTGACGGAAAATTAGACCCAGCAGCTGCCTTGCCAGATTTAAAGAAACTAAGCTTTTTGAAACCGGGATTCGATCGCCTCGATTTTAAATTACCCACTACTTCAGGCGAACAAATTAGTCTACAAGACGACCGTTATAAAAACAAAGTCATTGTGATTGAATTGATGGGATCTTGGTGCCCTAACTGCTTGGATGAATCTCGTTATCTAGCCCCTTTTTACACAAAATACAAAGACAAAGGCGTGGAAGTAATTGGCATTGCTTTTGAAAATTCACCTGACATAGCCATTGCAGGACCTAAAATCAATAATTTCCAAAAGAAAATCGGCATTACCTATCCACTTCTATTTGCTGGAACGGCAGAGGATAAAACAATCGAGAGAGTTTTACCTATGCTGAGTAAAATGAACGGCTATCCTACGACGTTCATCATCGACAAAAAAGGCGTCGTAAGAGAAATACATACCGGCTTCTCTGGCCCAGGAACAGGAAAATATTATGCCGACTGGATCTCTGATTTTGAACATACGATCCAAAGCCTTTTAGCTGAAAAACAATGAGAATCATCGCTCTGATTATCCTGATCGCCTTTTCTGCGCATGCAGAGAAACCCTCGTTTAAAAAGTGGAAAACGCCCTTAGCGCTAGGGATAGCAAGTGGATTAACTTATAATCCTTTTGCGAAGCAAATTCAAACGAAAATCGTCGGTCAGGGTCATGTCACTCCGTTAGATGATTATATTCAATATGGGCCTGCAGCGATGTATGTGGGCTTGAATATCGCTGAATTCAAGAGTAAAGAAGAGGCTTTTGATCAAGCAGGAGTATTTCTTTTAGGCACCGGCATTTATGTAGCAACGACGCAAGGATTAAAAGCAGCGATCACCGAAGCAAGACCAGATGGGACCGAAAACACCTATCCATCCGGACATACCGCGACTGCGTTTTTCGGGGCAACCATTTTAGCGCATGAGTACCGTGATTCCCATCCTGAATTTGTGATAGCGGGTTATACCTTAGCTACGGCTACTGGAGCATTGCGTATCGCAAATAATAAACACTGGGTTACGGATGTATTAATGGGGTCTGCAATAGGTATCGCTTCGGCAGAATTAGCCTATCTAGTATACCCGAAAATTCGTCATCAATGGCAAAAACTGAATCGTTTTACCTTGACTCCCCAAGTCGCACCAGCGTATTACGGTGCCAGTATGTCGATTGGATTTTAGTGTAATAGCAGATACAAACCGGCCCCAGCGAAATACCCTAGCAAGGCCAAAAACCCTATTTTTTTTAGGTACCAGCCAAATTCGATCTTCTCCATTCCCATGACGGCAACTCCAGCTGCAGATCCAATAATCAAGATACTGCCACCTGTTCCAGCACAGAAGGCGAGGTATTCCCACATTTCGTGATCCATGGGAAAATCAGTCAGCGAATACATCCCCATCGTAGCAGCCACTAAAGGCACATTATCTACTACCGCAGAGGCTAAACCAATGATGGTGACTATTACGTTTTGATTTCCAAATGCGTGTGCTAATTGATCAGAGAGCGCGTGCAAGTACCCAAAAGACTCTAAACCGCCAATAGCTAATAGAATTCCTAAGAAAAAAAGAATACTGGACGTATCGATTTTGGTCAAGGCATAGCCCACACTTAACTGTTTCTTCGCCTCCTCATCTTTCTCAGAATGCAAGATTTCGGATAAAATCCATACTAAACCCAGGGCCAATAAAATCCCCATATAAGGCGGCAAGTGTGTCAAGGTCTTGAAGATTGGAACACCAATCAAAGAACCTGCACCAGCGAAAAGCATGATTTTCCCATCGCGTTCTTCTGTTGAACTTAGATTTTCCAATGCTGCTGCTTGACCAATCGATTCCTTTTTCAACACATAAGAAGCGATGCATAAAGGAACAACCAAGGAAACCAAGGCAGGCAAAAACAAGCCCTGCATGATACCTGTGGCAGATATTTGCCCCCCAATCCACAACATCGTTGTCGTCACGTCACCGATAGGCGACCATGCGCCACCTGCGTTCGCTGCAATCACAACGATTCCCACAAAATATTTCCGTGTTTCCTTATTTGAAATCAGCTTTCGTAAAAGCGTCACCATCACAATTGCCGTAGTCAAATTGTCTAATACAGAAGACATAAAAAAGGTGATCAAACCCACTATCCATAGCAGTTTAATCACCTTTTCTGTTTTAATCAATCGAGAGACGAAGTAGAAACCCTGGTGAGCATCCACTAATTCAACAAGCGTCATCGCGCCTAATAGGAAAAATAAAATCTCCGATGTAGACGCTAGGTGATGACCTAATTCAGATGCCTCTCCTTTCGAAATCGCATATACTGTCCAAACTAAAACGCCCGTCAATAATGCGGTGGCCGTTTTATTTATCTTCAAAGGGTGTTCAAAAGCAATAGCTAAATAACCCAAAACGAAGATAACAATGGACGCGATTCCCATCTTATTTTAATTTAGCCACGGCCGCTTTGATGCGATCGCAAGCTTCTAGCAATTGTTCGTCAGCAGCAGCGGTAGAAATACGCATACAATCCGGTGCTCCGAAACCTGAACCCGCAACTGTCGCTACAAAAGCATCTGCTAATAACCAAGAACAGAAATCATCTGAATCTTTGATCACCGTTGTACCATCCGTTTTGCCGAAATAGTAGGAAATATCTGGGAACGCATAGAATGCGCCATCGGGCATATTTACTTTGAAACCTGGGATCTCACGTAATTTCTCAACCACTAACTTACGACGGCGATCGTAGGCCGCTTTCATTTCATAAGCGTGATCCAAGCTACCATTAAAGGCCGCAACTGCCGCTTTTTGAGCAATCGAGTTCGTACCTGAAGTCACTTGACCTTGTAATTTTTCGATACCGTCAGCGATCCATTTAGCCGCCGCGATAAAACCGATTCTCCAACCTGTCATCGCATGGCCTTTCGCCACCCCGTTCACCGTGATTACTCGCTCCTTAATTTCTGGAATCGAACCAATCGAGAAGTGCCCCCCTTGTGTGAAGTTGATGTATTCGTAGATTTCATCTGCAAGGACGAAGATATTTTCGTGACGTGCTACTACATTTGCGATGTCACGTAATTCTGATTCTGTGTAAACTGATCCTGTCGGGTTGTTAGGAGATGCGAACATCACCATTTTCGTTTTAGGCGTGATGGCCGCTTCGAATTGTTCCGGTGTTACTTTGAAATTATTTTCAAAAGCACCTTGAACGATTACCGAAGTACCTTCCGCTAATTTTACCATCTCTGAATAGGAAACCCAATAAGGAGAGAAGATGATCACTTCATCGCCTGGGTTTATTAAAGCGGCAATCGCGTTCGCTAAAGAGTGTTTTGCACCCGTGCTTACCACGATATTTTCAGAACCCCACTCTAGGTTATTATCACGCTTTAATTTATTCGCGATCGCCATACGCAAGTCTGGATAACCCGCCACTGGCGAATACCCGTGAAAACCGTCATCAATTGCCTTTTTCGCTGCCTCACAGATGTGAGCAGGTGTTTTAAAGTCAGGCTCCCCTACGGAAAGACTGATTACTTTGTGACCTTGAGCTGCTAATTCGCGCGCTTTTTTCGTCATCCCTAAAGTAGAGGATTCTTCTAATGCTTGAATTCTTTGGGCTAATTGTGCTTGTGACATGGTATTTAGAAACGAATATTTGTATATAAAATCGAGTGCAAAATTACTTTTTTGCAGACGGATATACTAATAAAATTTGGAATAATTAGGCTGTAATCCCTTGTGCCAAAACTGC
>JAGWUO010000281.1 GCA_028868395.1 Cytophagales bacterium
GGGCCTTATTCCCAGGCAGTTGAGGTGAACAACACACTTTATGTGTCTGGTCAGATTGCATTGTCCGTTTTCGAGGCAGGTGGATCGATCGAAGAAGAGACGAATCAAGTGATGTTGAATTTGCAACATATTTTGACGGCGGCGGGCTACACGTTTGATCACGTGGTGAAATGTTCCATTTTCGTGAAGGACATGGGTCATTTTGGCCAAATCAATGAAGTCTACGGTCGTTATTTCGTTCAAAATCCTCCCGCTAGAGAGACGGTAGAGGTGGCACGCTTGCCTAAGGATGTGCGTGTGGAGATTTCGTGTATTGCCTATAAATAATTATTATGTCTGATTCAGTACGTGTTCGCTTTGCGCCCAGTCCTACGGGACCACTCCACATTGGAGGGGTAAGAACCGCTTTATATAATTACCTGTTTGCCCGCAAAATGGGGGGTAAATTCTTGTTGCGTATCGAAGATACCGACCAAGCACGTTTTGTGCCCGGAGCGGAAAACTATATTTTAGAGAGCTTAGCTTGGTTAGGCATCAGCCCAGATGAGGGTGTCGGTGTGGGTGGACCACATGAACCCTACCGCCAAAGCGAGCGTAAAGACCTCTACAAGGCTTATGCAGATCAATTATTAGCAGATGGCAAAGCGTACTATGCTTTTGACACTTCAGAAGAATTAGACGCGATGCGTGCTAGTTTTGAGAGCCAGGGTTCTGCCTTTCAATACAATTCATTAACTCGTGTGAAGTTGAAAAATTCGATTGCTTTAGCTCCGGCTGAAGTGGAGGAATTGATCGCTTCTGGAACGCCTTACGTGATTCGCTTGAAAGTTCCAGCGAAAGGGGAGGTGCGTTTCCAAGACAGTATCCGCGATTGGGTACACGTGCACACGTCTAGCATCGATGACAAAGTCTTGATGAAGTCGGACGGAATGCCTACCTACCACTTAGCGAACGTGGTGGATGATCACATTATGGAAATTACCCACGTGATTCGGGGTGAAGAGTGGTTGCCTTCAGCACCATTGCATATATTATTATACCAAGCTTTTGGCTGGAAAGCGCCTCAGTTTGCCCATTTGCCTCTTTTGTTGAAGCCAGAGGGGAATGGTAAGTTGTCCAAAAGAGACGCAGATTTAGGTGGTTTTCCGGTATTCCCTATGGAATGGACGGATCCAGCGACGGGTGCGGTTTCAAAAGGATTTAAGCAAGAAGGCTACTTGAAAGAAGCTACTTTAAATTTCTTGGCTTTCTTAGGCTGGAATCCAGGGACTGAGCAAGAGATGTTCAGTTTGACAGAATTAGCAGATGCCTTCTCTTTAGAACGGATCAATAAAGCAGGGGCGAAGTTTGACGTAAAAAAAGCCCAATGGTTCAATGAGCAATACATTAAACAACAAGATCCAGAAGCATTAGCGGCAGATTATTTGCCTAACTTACCTGCAGATCAAGGTTTGGCCTTTGTACAGCTGTTCTTAGATCGCATTACGTTCCCACAAGAATTAGCGGTGAAAGTGGCGGAGTTTCAAGCGCGTCCAGCGATTTATGATGAAGCGGTTTTGGCTTCGAAGTGGAATGCAGATGCGTTGAGCGGATTGCAATTTATTGCACAAGCATTACCTACCGTTGAATCGTGGGAGCCGGAAGGCATTAAGCACGCGATTCATGAGGTTTTAGAGGCGAATGGCATTAAGATGGGGAAAGTGATGCAGATTTTGCGCGTGGCCTTGAGTGGAAACGGAGCAGGTCCAGATTTGATGATTTCGATGCAATTGTGGGGTAAAGTGGAGGTGATCGATCGATTGGCAACGGCTTTGGCAAAATTCCCTGCATTATAACAGAACATGGCTAAGAAGGACAAAAAGAAGGAATTACCCACGGTTCATCCAGAATTAGCGGGATTTGAAATGAATATTGATTCATTAGGATCCATCACGTCCACGTTGGATCGCGATCGATTGAATGCCTTTTTGGACAAGCATATGCCCGAGGATAAAAAATTAAAACCGAAAGAAAATGAAGGTTAGTCAAGAAGATGTGAAGAAAATCGCGCATTTAGCTCGATTAGAAATGCCTGAATCTAAGATAGGGGAGATGCAAGATTCCATCAACAAGGTATTAGTCTGGATGGAGGCTCTCAATTCGGTGGATACGTCTTCTGTGGAGCCTTTGGTCCATATGACGTCCGCCTTAAATCATTTCCGTGAAGATGAGGCTAAAATTACGGTAGATCGTGCCAAAGCCCTAGCATTAGGCCCAGACACCAATGATACCTATTTCAAGGTGCCCCA
>JAGWUO010000012.1 GCA_028868395.1 Cytophagales bacterium
ATAATTAAGTCGTTACGCATTATATTTTTTTTGTAGAACGGATATTAAATTAAAAATTTTGGTCCTTATTCGCAAATAACCTGATTCTTATATTTCAGTTGCACCCAGCTGTACTTGTTCCAGCCTTTATTGGGGATAATTTTTTGGTAGAAAATGAACAATTTCTTGAATTTGTTTTCAATATTCATCGGTAGGCCAAAGTCAATCCTCGTAGTCCCAATCGTTGGAATTAACACGATTCCTCCGTCTTTAGCGACGATGATTTGGGAGATTTGTGCCTTCCAAAACTCGTTATTTTCGATGAATTGAAAGAAGGGGATTAAAGTCTTCCCTCTTCTATCTTGCAGGTCTCTTTTGCCATCAAAATAGGGTCCGCCCGTGACAATAATCCGTGGTGTAAATAACGGACTCGTTCCAATGAATTTACCGTCTTCCGAAATATATTGATCCGGAAAAGGTGACGTGCCTATCGTGGAACGCACAATACGGGCAATGGGTTTGTATTCCTTTACTGATACAGATATGATGCCACTAAAATCGTGGTGCGCCTCACAAGATTTTACTAAGGGAATACGCTTAACGCGTTCTTCGATTTGACGTAAGGAGATTTGCGTGATGGGTTTGTCTAAGAAGTAATCCGTACCTTGTTCGGAGACCATCAGTTTGATGTCTTTCTTGCTTAATAAGGCCTTTTCATTCTCTGAATCAAGACTTACTTCCACTCCTTTGCAAACAACTTCGTTAAAGCTAATCTCCGCAAAAACGACAGCAGCCAGGATGAGCGTGAATAAAATCACCATCCCGATTACTTGCTTGATTAATGTCGCGTTTGCCTTCATTTGGAAAAATTATACTAAGATAAGCTCAATTTTAAATCATTCAAAAGAAGATCGATATCTCCTGCCCCCATCGTCACTAAAAGTTTCGGTTTTTTCGTTTTGATCACTTGTACTAGGTCCGCTTTTGAAATGACCTGTTTGTCTTTTAAATCGATCTTGCTTAATAACCAATCCGATGTGACGCCTTCCATTGGTAATTCGCGAGCTGGATAAATGTCTAATAAATAGAGTTCGTCGGCGATGGCAAGGCTTTTGGCAAAATCATCAATAAAGTCCCTTGTTCTGGAGAATAAATGTGGCTGAAATACAGCCGTTATTTTTTCATCTGGATAAAGAGCCTTCACAGAATTCAAGCAAGCCGCAATTTCTGTGGGATGGTGCGCATAATCATCGATCATCACGTGCTCATCTGATTCCACGTGGTATTCGAAACGGCGTTTGACGCCTAAGAACGAAGCAATTCCTGTTTTGATTTCTTCTCCCGTTACACCCGCCTGCATGGCTAAAGCGGCTGCTGCCAGTGCATTTTCGATATTATGAAAACCCGGAATACGCATCGGTATGTCAAGTACTTCTCCTCCTGGATAACTCATATCAAAAATCATGCGGTGATTTTCGATACGGATATTATGTGCCTTAAAATCTCCGGAATCAATTCCAAAAGTCGATCCACCCAAGGCAGATTGTAGACTCAATCCCTTTTTTTGGATGAAGAAACCGCCTGCTTTGATTTGGTTCACAAACAATTGGAAACTCTCTAAAACCGAATCCCCATCGCCATAGATATCTAAGTGATCCGCATCTGTGGAGGTCACCACTGCCGCTTGTGGGTGCAAGGTTAAGAAGGAACGGTCGTATTCATCTGCTTCCACCACGCAAACGATGTTTTCTTTCGAATGGTTTGGGATGAAGTTGGTGCCATAATTCACGGTAATGCCTCCTAAAAAAGCGGTTACATTTTTCTTAGCGCTAAGAAGCAAATGAGTTAAAAGTGATGAAGTTGTCGTTTTTCCGTGGGTTCCAGCTACGGCTAGGGTAGGGATTTGCTGCGTAATCCAGCCTAAAATTTCCGAGCGCTTGTAGAGGCGAATACCTTTGGAAAGCAAATAGTTCATCTCAATGTGATCCTTCGGGATGGCTGGCGTATAGATATATAAGCTGTGTTCTACGTCTGAGAGGCAAGCAGCTGGAATTAAGTCGATGGAATCCTCATAGTGAATCACCATCCCTTCCTCCGCTAATTTCTTCGTCAATGGACTCTCCGTTTTATCGTATCCCGCCACCGGAAAGCCGTTATGCAAGAACCAGCGCGCGATGGCCGACATGCCTATGCCTCCTATTCCTAAAAAATAGACTTGTTTCAAATCGCTCAGGCTTAATTCTTGTTTCATCGGCTTAAAATGGATTGGGCTATTTCGTGCGCTGCGTTTGGCTTAGCCAAACGAAGGCTATTTTTTTCAAGGGTACTTAAATCAGATTTTAGCGCAGCTAACGCTTCTGTGATTAAATTTTCTTTCACGTCCGCGTCACGAACTAGAATGGCGGCGTTTTGAGAAACCAAGCTTTTCGCATTCTCTGTTTGGTGATCCTCTGCCGCACTTGGAAGCGGTACTAGGATACTGGCTTTACCGATAAGACAAATTTCGGAAACAGATGAGGCACCAGCTCTGGAAATCACTAAATCGGCCATGGCATACGCTAAATCCATTTCATAAATGAAGGCAGAAACGTAGGTTCTCGCATTTCCTGACGCTGCTTCTTTAGCTGTAGCCTCAAAAGCGATCCCAGTCTGCCAAATCACCTGCACACCCGCTGCTGTTAATCGATTTAATCCACCCAAGATTCCCTGGTTAATGCTTCGTGCGCCTTGGCTTCCACCAATAATCAAAATCGTTTTTAAAGCGGGGTCTAAATGGAAATGCGCTGCGGCCTTTGCTTTTTTACCTGCCGCATCGATTAAGTCTTTCCTGACAGGATTGCCACTTAACGTGATTTTCTCAGCTGGGAAGAACTTTTCCATTCCAGGATACGCCACAAAAATATGCTCAGCCTTAGCGGCTAAGGCTTTATTGGTGATTCCAGCGAAGGAATTTTGTTCTTGAATGTAATAGGGGATGCCTAAGAATCTTGCCGCTAATAAAAGTGGTCCAGACGCATAGCCTCCTACACCTACCGCCACATCGGGCTTAAATTTTTTGATAATTTGAACAGATTGCCAAAGACTCTTGATCAATTTGAATGGGAAAAATACATTCTTCCAAACCTGCGTTCTTTGAATTCCCACTATGGGAAGTCCAATGATTTCAAATCCCGCTTTGGGTACTTTCTCCATCTCCATTTTTCCTTCAGCCCCTACAAATAAAAATGCCAAAGAAGGATCGATTTCCTTCATCGCATTCGCGATTGAAATGGCTGGGTAAATATGTCCACCGGTTCCTCCTCCAGAAATAATAACGCGTTTAATCGACATTAGGCTACGGTAGGTTGAACAGGTTGATCAGGAAATTTATCTCTGCTGACCGCTAGAATTAATCCAATACTAATCGCAGTAAAAATCAAGGATGTACCACCGGCAGAAATCATAGGCATCGGTTGTCCAGTTACGGGGCCTGCATCCACGGCTACCAGCATATTAATGAATGCCTGGAAGACGATGGAGAAGGTTAATCCGGCTGATAGTAATCCACCAAAAGGTTTCGTACTGTACTGTATCGCTTTGGCTCCACGGTACATGAAAATGAGAAATAGAAGGGGTATGGCTAAGCCACCCACTAGACCATATTCCTCAATAATGATAGCATAAACGAAATCGGATTCTGCTTGAGAAAGGATATACCGCTGTTGACTTTTTCCCGGCCCTTTTGGGTGAATGGCGCCAGTTGCGATGGCATAGAGGCTTCGTGTAATCTGGTAATCCTCATTTTTTGCCTTGTTTACTTTTGTTTCGTTTTTGCCAATACGTTGAACATAATTCTCGATACGTGTTTTAACTGTTTGGGCTCTCTGTCCAATCCCTAACGAAACCACGGTAATAGCTAAGACGGCAACGGCCGTTATAATCATGAAAATCTGTTTCGCTGGAACTCGACCAAAAAACATCAAGATAATACTCGTTAAGAAGATCAGGACACTGGTGGAAAAGTTTGATAACATAATCAAGAAACAGGACACCCCGATTTTAAACAACATGCGAATAAACATCACCGTATTATAAGACTCTGGATCAGCCTGCTTAGAAGAGAAATCCTTCGCTAGGCTCGTAATTAAACACAATTTCACCATGTCTGAGGGCATGAAAGAGATAGGGCCTAACTGTACCCAGCGGTTCGCACCCCCTTTAGTTGCTCCAAAAACATAGGCCACCATCACTAATCCCCAGGATAAAAACAGGGCCAAATCACTAAATTTTGCTACGCGGCTGTAATTGGATTTGGAAAAATAGGACATCAAATAAAACGAGATACCTAAAATAATTAGGGTTTTGATAAAGCTGGATAGTGGCTCAAAAGGTCCATCCATCGTCAACTTTGCTTTCGCAGAGAATTGAATCAGTAATCCGAACGCGTTTAAAATAAACACGATCAACCAAATCTTATAATCCCCTTTCAGGTGCTCTTGAAAGAAGGCTCTGATTTTACTATCCATGGATCAAACGTTTAACAGTTGCTTTAAATTGATCTCCTCGATCTTCGTAGTTCTTAAATAAATCAAAGCTGGCACAAGCCGGCGAAAGTAAAACGACATCACCTGGATTTGCCCATTCTTTTGCCTTTATTACCGCATCCTCTACTGAATCCGTCGCGAAAAGCTGGGGCACCAGTTGTCCGAAGTGCTGCTCTAGTTTCGAGTTATCCGTTCCTAAGCAAATCAATCCCTTCACTTTTTGCTTCACCAAAGAATCTAATACTTCATATTCATTCCCTTTATCTACACCGCCCATCAATAAGATAAGTGGTTGCTTATAACTATTTAAGGCATAATAGACGGCATCGACATTTGTTGCTTTAGAATCATTGATAAATTCCACTCCATTCCAGGTACCACAAGGTTCTAAACGATGAGGAGCATTTTCAAAGAAGGGCAAAGACTTCAGGATTTGAGAGTAGGATATACCTGCCTCATGCGCCGCTAACATAGCCACCGCCATATTAATGGCATTATGTGGGCCTTTGAGTGGCGCATCGGCTAAAGCTAGCTCAGCTCCATCAAATTGAATTTTGTCTTCTGAAATAGAGGCGTCTGCTTTTGAATGAAAACTAACCGTTTTTAAATGAGCGCCAGCGGCAATTTTAGGTAAGTTTGCTTTAATCACCTCATCATCTGCCCAAAACACACAGCTCGTTGAGGCGTCTGCATTTTGGAATATTCTGAATTTAGAGGCAATGTAATTTTCAAATTTGTATTCGTAGCGATCCAGGTGGTCAGGAGTAATATTCAAAAGTACAGCCACATCTGGTTTGAACTGAAAGCAACGGTCTAATTGGAAGCTGGAAATCTCTAGGACATATACGTCATGTAGGTCTTCCATCACCTGCTTTGCGAAGCTTTGGCCGATATTCCCCGCTAGACCCACCTTAAGGCCCGCTGATTTCAAGAAATGATAGGTTAATAGGGTAGTAGTCGTTTTTCCATTCGACCCCGTGATAGCCACCATTTTTGCTTTCGTATACCGCGCAGCAAATTCGATTTCAGAGACTAAGGAAATACCTTTCGCCTTAATGGCTTTTACGATGTCCGTTTTTTCTGGAATTCCAGGGCTGATGATAATTTCAGTTGAGCCTAAAATGCGCTCTATACTGTGACCACCTGTCTCAAATTCAATACCGTTTTCACGCAAGGTTTGTTGGTAATTCTCTTTTAGTTGACCAGCGTCAGATAAGAATACGTCAAAACCCTTTGATTTAGCTAATAATGCGGCTCCTACACCACTTTCTCCTCCACCTAAGATGCTGATTAATGCCATTCGTACGTTGAAATTATCGGAAATTGAATTCAACTACAAGTTAGAAAATGTCCCGCATTCTATCAACTCAAAATGAGCTTCTGGTTGGAATTTTAATGACAAAAAAAAGACCCACCGTTTCGGGTGGGTCTTTGCTATGCATTCGAGAGATATTAAACCAAAGCAATACGTTTGAACGAAGAAATCGTTAAACCTTTTTGCGTTTGCTCTAACAGTTGGCGAATCGTGATCGATGAGTCTTTTACGAATTGTTGGTTCAATAGAGTAGACTCTTTGTAGAACTTCTCTAATTTACCTACCGCAATTTTCTCTAACATCGCCTCAGGCTTACCTTCTTGACGTGCTTGATCTTTTCCGATTTCGATTTCTCTTTCAATCGTTTCAGCATCCACGCCATCCTTGTCTAAAGCGACAGGTTTCATAGCGGTGATTTGCATCGCGATATCTTTACCTACTTCTGTAACATCTGCTCCTTGAACATTTTCAAATGCCACTAAAACACCGATTTTGTTGTTAGAGTGAATGTAAGAAACCACTTTCTCAGCTGATACGTTTTCGTAAGCTGCTAACGTGATTTTCTCTCCAATTTTACCTGTTAGCTCGATGATGTGACCTTCTACTGAACGTCCATCGGCTAATGGCTCAGCTAATAAATCATGCGCTGAAGGAGCGTGAGACGCTGCTGCTTTGTCAATGATTGATTTCGCTAAGTTATTGAAGTCTGCTACTTTAGAAACTGGTTCAGTTTCGCAAGCTAAAGCAATTAATTTACCATTTGAATGATCCGCATTCAGTGCCACTAAAACGACACCTTCATTTGTTTCATTGTCCGCACGTTTCGCTGCTACTTTTTGACCTGCTTTACGAAGGATATCTACTGCTGCTTCGAAGTCACCATTGGCTTCAGTTAAAGCTTTCTTGCAATCCATCATTCCTGCGCCAGTCATTTGGCGTAACTTATTAACGTCTGCTGCTGTAATTGACATGTTATGAATATTTATTCTTGTTCTGCTTCTTTTTCGTATTTAGCCGCTACCTTAGCTGCCTCTTGTGAATCGTCGTCCGCTGCTTTTTTAGCTTCTACTTCTTCCGCCTCACGAGCATCATCCTTATCTTGCTTTCTCTCAGCTAAACCTTCTTCGATCGCTTTAGAAATAGCTGTGATGATGATAGAGATAGATTTGTACGCATCATCATTCGCTGGGATTGGATAGTCAACTAAATCTGGGTTAGAGTTTGTATCACACATAGCGAAAACGGGGATACCTAATTTCTTAGCCTCAGAAACCGCGATGTGCTCACGCTTAACGTCCACAACGAATAATGCCGCTGGAAGACGAGTTAAGTCAGTGATACCACCTAAAACACGCTTTAATTTTTCTTCTTCACGAGTTAACATTAAACGCTCACGTTTAGCGATTGTCTTAACGATAACTTCGTCTTTTAACATTTTATCAATGCTTGACATCTTCTTGATAGACTTACGTACAGTCGCGAAGTTAGTCAACATACCACCTAACCAACGGTCAGTTACGTAGGGCATTTTTAATTTATCAGCTTCTTTAGTCACAATTTCTTGTGCTTGTTTCTTCGTTGCAACGAACATTACCTTACGGCCTGAACGTACAATCGAACGAAGAGCTGCTGAAGCTTCCTCTAAAGAAGAGATTGTTTTATTTAGATCAATGATGTGGATACCATTTTTCTCCATAAAGATGTATGGAGCCATTTTAGGATCCCACTTACGAGTCAAGTGACCGAAGTGAACGCCTGCGTCAAGCAAGTCGTTGTAGCTTAATTGTGCCATTTTGGTTGTTTAAATGTGTGAATAATAAAAAGGTGGAAAAGGCATCGGCAACAGACAAGCCTTTTCCACGAACAAATCTTAACGCTTAGAGAACTGGAATCTCTTACGAGCTTTCGCACGTCCTGGTTTCTTACGCTCCACCATACGTGGGTCACGAGTTAAGAAGCCTTCTTTTTTCAAAGGAGAACGTAATTCTGCATCTTGCGTTTGAAGTGCACGTGAAATCGCCATACGAAGCGCTTCAGCTTGCCCTTTGATACCACCGCCATCTACGTTAGCTGTTACATCAAATGAACCTACTGTGTTCGTTAAAGCGAAAGGTTGATTAACAACAATCTGAAGAATTTCAGATGGGAAGTAATCAGCTAATACACGGCCGTTGATTTTAATCTGGCCTTTACCTGGTGTCATCGAAATACGAGCTACTGCTGTCTTTCTTCTACCGATTTTACTTGTTATTTCTGCCATTTTCTTAGTGTCCGTTAAAACTTAATTTCTTTTGGTTGTTGAGCTGCGTGAGGATGTTCTGATCCTGCATAAACGAATAGGTTGTTGAATAATTCACGACCCAAACGATTTTTAGGTAACATACCTTTCACCGCTGATTCTACAACACCTCTTGGGTTCTTAATTAAAACCTCACGTGGCGTTGCGAAACGTTGACCACCTGGGTAACCCGTGTGACGGATATACACCTTGTCTGTCATTTTCTTACCAGTTAAGCGAATTTTGTCCGCGTTGATAACGATAACTTGATCGCCACAATCAACGTGTGGAGTGTAAGAAGGCTTGTGCTTTCCACGAATGATTTTCGCAATTTCAGAACAAACACGTCCCAAAACTTGATTTTCAGCATCTACAACAAACCAAGCTTTCTGTACAGTAGCTTTGTTTGCGGAGATGGTTTTGTAACTTAAAGTATCCACTTGTTTATAATTTAACTGTTTGAATCGTTTCCACCTAGACCACGGAATTTGTCTAAAGGAATTGATTATGACCTATTTTATCTTTCAAACGGGCATTCAATCGAAAAATGGGAGTGCAAATTTATAAAATCTTGATTTGATATGCAAGTGTCTAATTGAAAATGTTTTAGAACAAAAAAAGGAGGCCAGAAAGCCTCCTTTTTCACTACCCAGAAAGGTATGAATTATAAGTCAGTCAAATCGAAACTTTCCATAAATGCCGTCGTGAATTGACCCGACTTAAAGGTAGGATCATCCATTAACTTAATGTGGAAAGGAATCGTTGTTTTGATACCTTCAATCACGAACTCTTGCAAAGCACGCTTCATGCGAAGTAATACTTCCTCACGGCTTTGGCCTGAAACGATCACTTTTGCAATCATCGAATCATAATTCGGTGGAATGGTGTAGCCAGAATACACGTGAGAGTCAATACGAACTCCGTGACCACCAGGAAGGTGAAGATTCGTAATCTTACCAGGAGATGGACGGAAACCGTTCGCAGGATCTTCTGCATTAATACGGCATTCTAAGGCATATAATTTAGGGAAGTAGTTTTGGCCCGAAATCGGAATGCCTGCAGCTACCTTAATTTGTTCCTTGATTAGATCGAAATCCGTTACTTCTTCCGTGATCGGGTGCTCTACTTGGATACGGGTATTCATCTCCATGAAGTAGAAATCCCCGTTTTTGTCCACTAAGAACTCAATCGTGCCCGCGCCTTCGTAACCAATGGCCGTGGCCCCAGCGATAGCTGCTTCACCCATTTTCTTGCGCAATTCTTCTGAAAGGGCAGGGGATGGCGTTTCTTCACATAATTTTTGGTGACGACGTTGAATTGAGCAATCACGTTCTGATAAGTGGCAAGCTTTGCCAAATTTATCCCCTACGATCTGAATCTCAATGTGACGAGGCTCTTCCACGAATTTCTCCATGTACATGGCATCGTTTCCAAAAGCCGCCGCTGATTCCATTTTCGCATCTTCCCATAATTTGTCGAATTCCGACTCATCCCGGATGATACGCATCCCGCGGCCACCACCACCAGCCGTAGCTTTGATGATTACCGGGTATTTAATGGCTTTTGCTAGTTCTTTTGCTTCTTCTACGGTGTCGATCAAGCCATCAGAACCTGGAATAACGGGTACTCCAGCACGCTTCATCGTCTCTTTCGCTGTCGCTTTGTCCCCCATTGAATTAATCATGTCTGCCGAAGCACCGATGAACTTAATCCCATGTTCTGAACAAATACGCGAGAATTCTGCATTCTCAGAAAGGAAACCGTAACCCGGGTGGATTGCATCTGCTCCAGTCACTTCTGCAGCCGAAATAATCGCCGGAATACTCAAATAGGATTGTCTGCTGGGCGGAGGTCCGATACAAACGGCCTCATCCGCAAAGCGAACGTGTAAACTGTCGCGATCGGCGGTAGAGAAAACGGCCACCGTTTTGATGCCCATTTCTTTACAAGTCCGAATAATACGCAAGGCAATTTCCCCGCGATTCGCTATTAATATCTTTTTAAACATAGATTACGCTTTTTCAACCAAGAACAATGGCTGATCAAATTCTACTGGACTTGCATTATCAACTAATATTTTAACGATCTTTCCAGAGATCTCTGAATCGATTTCGTTAAATAATTTCATCGCTTCAATCACACAAAGTGTTTTTCCTGGAGCGATTTCTGTTCCTACTTCTACGAAGTTATCTTTATCTGGACCTGGTGCACGGTAGAACGTACCGATCATAGGAGATTTCACTGTATATAAGTTATCTGCTACGGGTGCAGGTGCTGCTGGAGCCGCTGGTGCTGCCGCTGCAGGAGCTGCCGCTACTGGTGCTGCTGCCGGTGCTGCAGAAACTACACTTACTACAGGTGCTGCTTCTCCGTGTTTCTTAACAGAAACCTTTAAACCTTCTGTTTCGATGCTAACCTCAGCTAGCGGAGACTTTGCGATGTAATCTAGTAATCGCTGAATTTCTTTAGTATCCATTCTTTTTTGTTAATTAAGCGCTACAAAGGTAGCTAATTATTTTACACGCTCAGCGTATGAATAGGTTCTTGTATCTACTTTAATTACTTCATCTTGTTCGATGAAAATAGGCACCGTAATGGTAGCTCCTGTTTCAACCGTCGCAGGCTTTTTAGGAGAGTTGGCTGTATCGCCACGAACACCTGGTTCAGTGTAGGTTACTTTCAACTCTACGAATGGAGGTAATTCACAAGATAGAGCTGAATCATTTTCTGTGTTGATCAAAATCTCTACTTCTTGACCTTCCTTCATCAAATCTGCCATCACGCATAGGTTTTCACCTAGCAGGATTTGCTCGAATGATTCTTGGTCCATGAAGTTAAATCCAAATTCATCTTTGTAGATGAACTGGAATTTTCTGCGTTCAACGCGTACGGGATAGATGTTTACTCCCGAGTTAAAGGTATTGTCGATTACTTTACCTGAAGTTAAAGAACGTAATTTAGTCCGAACAAAAGCGGGTCCTTTTCCTGGTTTTACGTGAAGGAATTCAATGATCGAGTATAAATCGTCATTGTATTTAATTACCATTCCGTTTTTAATGTCTGCTGTAGTTGCCATTTCTAATTATTTAGGGTCGTATGCCCATTTAACGTAAGCTGATCCCCATGTGAAACCTCCACCGAAGGCCGCTAAGATCAGATTATCTCCTTTTTTTAGTTTGTTTTCGTAATCCCAAAGACAAAGCGGAATTGTAGCCGCCGTCGTATTTCCATATTTCTGGATGTTCAACATCACCTTATCATCGCTCACACCCATGCGATTTGCCGTCGCATCGATAATACGTTTGTTCGCTTGGTGCGGAACTAAGTATTTAATATCATCACCCGTTAAGTGATTGCGTTCCATGATTTCTGCCGAAACATCAGCCATACGCGTCACCGCAAATTTAAACACCGATTGACCTTCTTGGCGAATATAATGCCACTTGGCTTCAACAGATTCTACCGTAGG
>JAGWUO010000282.1 GCA_028868395.1 Cytophagales bacterium
GCTCTTCCGTTAAATATTTCACACAAAAGGAGGTATCTAAACCACCACTAAACGCTAGAATTACTTTAGGCTTGCTCATACTTGATCTATTTCGCCTTCTTTTTAAAAGGCATTAATAATTTTTCTTTAAACTTCTTTAAACGCGTGAAATCGGCAATATTCTTCAAGAATAACCATTTCTCGTCTTTCTCTGCTGTTGTTTTCTTATCCGGATTCTCTGGATCATAAATCATTCCAGTACATAAACAGATCTTGCGTTCTGTTCTGGTCAGGATGTCAAAATTCACACAAGACTCACAACCTTTCCAGAAATTATCATCCACCGGCAACTCCGCGAAAGTCGTAGGCTCGTAGCCTAAGTCAGAGTTAATCTTCATCACCGCTAGAGATGTCGTAATTCCGATGATTTTAGCTTCTGGATAACGCGTACGTGATAACTCAAAGGCGCGTTCCTTAACTGCTTTAGCCACCCCAAACTGGCGGTAACTCGGTTTCACAATCAAGCCAGAGTTAGCTACAAACTTGCCGTGTTGCCATGTTTCGATGTAACAGAAACCCACAAAAGAGCCGTCTACGTCATCAGTTGCGATGATCGCTTTGCCTTCTGACATTTTTTCTTGAAGGTATTCAGGGGTACGCTTGGCAATTCCGGTTCCGCGGGCTTTGGCTGATTCAGCCATCTCGTGGCAGATGGATTCGGCTAGGGCGAAATGTTGTTCGCTAGCCACTTGAACGGTATATTTATTCATTTAAGAACGAAAAAAAAAGAATGAAACAAATTATACAAACGTCTTCAGGGTATCAGACCCGGAAGATGAATCGTCTCCTTCGTCGAAGAGGAGAGGTGGAGTAATAATTTGAATTAGTAAACGTCATTCTTTAGTTTTGTCAAAGCTTTGTCAAGTGACAAATGCATTTAAGGGTCGAATTTCGTGAAATCTTCGTTTAAATCCCAATAATCAAGTAATTATTTCATGGAATCCTCCACACCACTCACCGCCGAAACCCTAGTCTATGCCTATGCATCGGGTATGTTTCCCATGGCGGAAGAGACCGGAGAGATTTTTTGGTATAGCCCAGACCCCAGAGCGATCATTCCCATTCAGAGTTATAAGCCTGCTAAATCACTGAGGCCCATCATCAACCAAAAGCGTTTCGAGATCCGCGTAGACACCTGTTTCGAGCAAGTCATGCGCAATTGTGCCTTGCCCCGTCCTACGGAGGATGAAACCTGGATTTCCGAGGAATTAATCACTGCCTACACGGAATTACACCGCATGGGTTTAGCTCATTCCGTGGAGGCATGGCAGGATGATAAGCTAGTCGGCGGTTTATATGGGGTTTCTTTAGGGGCCGTATTTTTTGGCGAATCCATGTTCTCCTTTGTCTCTAATTCCTCAAAAGTCGCCTTTCATTATTTGATCCAAATCCTGCGCGAACAAAACTACCAGTTGCTGGATTCGCAATTCATGAACGATAACGTATTGCGTTACGGTGCCATCAATATTCCCCGTTCAGCCTATATAAAAAGACTTGCCAAAGCGCTAAAAAGCACTTGCGACTTTCAGAAACCCATTATTTAACGTAAATTGCGGCATGTCTAGGCCCATTCTTGTTATCAAATTCGGTTCCTCCTCCATCACCCATAAAAATGGGGAGGTGAATGAGCAGACTTTGGAAAAAATCGCAGCCCAGGTTTCTAGTCTCGCAAAAGACTACCACATCGTCCTCGTCTCCTCCGGAGCCGTGGCCGCTGGAAAAGCTTTTTTATCCAATTACAAAGGCAGCCTTTCAGAACGAAAAGCCGCCGCAGCGATCGGAAACCCGATCTTAATTGCAAAATACAACCAGTATTTCTCTAAATACGGCATCGCTATCGCCCAATCGCTTTGCGAACGCCACCACTTCTCAAACCGCGAATCTTTCCTACAACTAAAGGAAACCTACACGGAACTGTGGAAAAGCAACGTCATTCCCATCGCGAACGAAAATGACGTAGTTTCTAACACCGAACTTAAATTCTCCGACAACGACGAACTCGCGACCTTGATCGCGACCGGCTTTGGCGCAGAAAAACTTTTAATATCTACTTCCGTAGGAGGCCTTTTAGATGCTAACGGCGAAATCATCCGCCACGTGCCTAAAATCGATGCCACCACTTTATCCGTCGTTTCCTCCGATACCTCATCCACCGGTTTAGGCGGAATGATCTCGAAACTCACCTTCACCCGCCTCGCGATGCGATT
>JAGWUO010000283.1 GCA_028868395.1 Cytophagales bacterium
GGCGCCTCCCGTTTGTCGTGCCATCTTGCCAGCCTGCTTGACCTTAGAAGATATCGATACCATTACCGATGCCATCAAAAGCTATGCCTAAATACCTCTTCCTATTCCTGATTAGCATGAGTACATTCGCTCAAAAACCTGCCAACATACTGGAGCATTTATTGCTAACTAACCCAGATAAATTCAAAAAATTAACGGATAACCCAGAAAAATACCGACTCCAAATTCTCTACACACAGATTGATCGCGATGCAAAGAACAAGCCTACGCTGACCACCTATTCTTATCGATCAGATTCAAACGAGTATTTTTATCCAGCGAGCACCGTCAAATTAGCGGCCAGTGTCTTGGCATTAGAAAAGCTGAACGCTTTAAAAATGGATAAGTCGACCACCTTCCATACCCTTAAAAACCGTCCCTCCCAGCTAGAAATTAAGACGGATTCTTCGGCAAAATCAGGCTTACCTAGCATCGAACATTACATAAAAAAGATTCTGTTAGTTTCTGATAATGAGGCATATAACCGCTTGTATGAATTTTTAGGCCAGCGACCTTTCAACGAAACGATGCGCAAAAAAGGATTCCAAGGCGTGCGCCTCACTCACCGTTTACAAACACCGCTACCCCGTTTAGAGAATCAATACACTAACCCCATTCAATTCATAGATGCGTCCGGCAAAATCATCTATCAGCAATCTGAAGCCTTTAATGACAAACCTTACAGCGCCTCCAAATCCATTTTACTAGGCAAAGGGACAATGAACGACTCGGGAGTGGTGGAAAACAAACCCTTGGACTTCAGCTTAAAAAATGCCTATCCATTGCAGGCACAGCATGAATTCCTGAAAAGACTCCTATTGCCTGAGGCGTTCCCAGCGAAAGACAGATTCCAGCTATCCAAAGAGGATTACGCCTTCCTTTACCGTTATATGTCGATGTATCCGACGGAATCGAAAGATCCCGTTTACCCGAATGAATTCGACACTTATTGCAAATTCTTGTATTACGGCTCTGAGAAAAATGCGGAATTAAATCCCTCAATGCGTATTTTCAACAAGGTGGGGGATGCCTATGGGTTTCTATTAGATAATGCCTACGTAGTGGATTTTGACAAGAAAATTGAATTTATCGTAACTGCTGTTTTGCTATGCAATGAGGATGAGATCTTCAATGATGAGAAATACGATTACGATACAATCGGATTTCCTTTCTACAAAAACCTAGGTCAAATTATCTACGATTACGAGTCAAAAAGACCCAAAAAACACTTACCTAATCTAGATCATCTTCATTTCAACTACACGAATTAAGCTTTTCGTCTGGAATACCAAAGAACTCCAATCCCAAAAAGGACAGCTGGAATGGACAGAATTTGGCCCATATTAAGAGTCAAACCATTCTCAAATGAACTTTGGTTTTCCTTCAAGAATTCATAAAAGAAGCGAAGTGTAAATAGGATAATCATGAATAGTCCTGTCAAAATTCCGTGAGGTGTATCTTGTTTTTGACGATTCCAAAGCAAAAGCAAAAAGGCAAAAATAACTAGACACGAAAGCGCTTCATATAACTGAGACGGATGACGTGGCACCACAAAAGCTGCTAATCCACTCGGATTAAATTCATAATCCCGCATAAATTTAAATCCCCAAGGCAAATCAGTAGGTTTTCCGATAATCTCCGAATTCATCAAATTCCCAAAACGAATAAAGAATCCCGCCAGTGCCGTCGCAATAACAATCCGATCCGTCACGTATAAATAGGATTGATCTTTATTTTTCTTCGTGTATAAATAATAAGCCGTAAATAATCCAATAGCAGCTCCATGAGAGGCTAATCCCGAAAAGGGAGGCGTGATCATTTGAATGAAAAAACGAACTGGGTCTGCGAGCAGTAAAGGGAATTCATAGAAGAAATAATGCCCCATTCGAGCACCTGCCACGGTACCTACCATCGTGTATAATAACAGTTGATCAGCTTGATCAACAGATCTCCCCTCCTTTTTAAAGATATAACTAACGACTTGAAAACCGGCCAAAAAAGCCAAGGCAAAACACAAGCCGTACCAGCGAATGGGAAAACCCAATAAAGTAATGATAGTCGGATCCGCGTTCCACTCAACAAATAATAAGCTCATAGTATTCTAGTCTTTCGACCAAAATTAAACATTATTTCTTTGAGTTGTTCACCAAAACTTGGATAGTCTTTTTGAATAGTTTAGCA
>JAGWUO010000284.1 GCA_028868395.1 Cytophagales bacterium
AGCAAATGACGGGTTTAAATGAAGCAGCAGAGAAAGCGCGTGATTACGTTGCTAACTTGCCAGCCCGTTTAGAGAAATTAGCAGATCGAGTTAAGGTACCTGAATTAGCGTATCCTTTCTCTTGGATTGCCTAGTATCGTATGTCTAAGAAATTATCGATGGATGAGCTGAATAGGCTCGATGTATCCACTTATAAAAACACAGAAAAGTTTCCTTATGTGATCGTTTTGGATGACATCAGGAGTATGAATAACATTGGGTCTGCCTTTCGAACAGGAGACGCCTTCAAATGTGCTGCCATTCATTTGTGCGGAATCACGGCACAACCTCCGCATAGGGAGATTTCAAAAACAGCTTTAGGAGCGGATGAGTCAGTAGACTGGGTCTATTTTGAGGATGGCGCTTCAAGTCGCGAGGTATTGCGTAAAGAGGGATACCAAATCGTTTGTGTGGAACAAGTTCAAGGTTCTGTTTCATTAGAAAAATTCCAGCCGATAAAGGATCAAAAATATGCCTTTGTATTCGGTAATGAGGTTTTTGGAGTGAATGATGCTTGGATTCAAGAGGCAGATTTTAGTTTGGAAATACCCCAGTTTGGCACAAAACATTCATTAAATGTATCGGTGAGCATGGGGGTGGTTATCTGGGATTTTGTGTCTAAAATCATCGCTTAATTTCACTTATCCTCTTTATTTTGCGTTCATCCTTTTGCCAGGATTTGAACGCATTTTTTGTTTAAATTCGTCTAGTTAATTTTACTTTATGCTATTATCAATTCAGAATGTGGTGAAGCGCTATGCGGATCACACCGCTCTCGCAGGAGTTAGTTTAGAAATTCCGAAAGGCCAAATATTTGGACTACTAGGCCCCAATGGAGCAGGTAAAACCTCGCTTATTCGTATTATTAATCAGATCACAGCTCCAGATGAAGGACAAGTCTTGTTTGATGGGGAGTTATTGCAGCCTAAACACGTAGAACAAATCGGTTATTTGCCTGAAGAACGCGGATTGTATAAGAAAATGAAGGTGGGTGATCAATTGATGTATTTAGCGCAATTAAAAGGCCTTTCTAAGGCTGAGGCGCTAAGTAGATTAAAGGATTGGTTCATTCGATTGGATATCAAGGATTGGTGGAACAAACCGGTGGATGATTTGTCCAAAGGGATGCAGCAAAAGACCCAGTTCATCGCCACTGTGGTGCATGAGCCTAAATTGTTGATTTTAGATGAGCCTTTTTCAGGTTTTGACCCGATTAATGCGAACATGCTAAAGGATGAGATTTTGGCCTTAAAAGAACGCGGAACAACCATTTTATTTTCTACACATCGAATGGAATCTGTTGAGGAATTATGCGATAGTATTGCCTTAATTAATCATTCACAAGTCGTTTTGACTGGAGAGAAAGATGAGGTGAGGAATCGATTTAAGAAACATGCCTATGCGGTGAGGTATTCAGGTGACCTAGGGGAATCTAAGTCCTATGAAATTATTTCCAAAGCGCCCGAAAACAATAGCGCAATCATCAAATTAGCTCAGCCAGATCAAACGAATTCAGCGATTGCAGCCTTGATCAAGCAGGTTGATTTATTCGAATTCAAGGAGGTAATTCCCTCGTTTAATGACATATTTATTCAAGTAGTAGGCGAAACGAAATAGACGATGAACAAGATATTATTAGTGATTCAGCGGGAATATTTGACCCGTATTCAAAAGAAATCCTTCTGGATTGCCTCTTTGCTAGGTCCTATCCTAATTACAGCGATTTATGCGGTACCTATTTGGTTAGCTACCCAGGATAAAGAGGTAAAGCGTATCGAAATTTTGGACGAGAGTGGTTTGTTTCAGGCCACGGATTTAGTAGATAAGGAAGTGGAATTTAAGTTGGTAAATAAGCCTATTTCTGAGTTGAAAGGCACTTTTTCTAAAGAAGGTTATACCGCATTTGTTCATTTACCTAAGGATTTATTAACCCATTCAGAAGACATCAAAATCTATTCAGAGAAGAATTTAAGTCTTCCCTTGAAGTCTTCTATCGAAAGGGTAATCGAGAAGAAAGTACGCGCTATTTTAATGAAGGATGCAGGAATAGCATCAGAGGTGTATGAAAAGACCCAAATCGAGGTAAGTAGTGAGACTATCACCGTTTCAGAAAAAGGGGATGAGACAAGTTCTTCCTCAGGTGGTGCGATGATTTTAGCCGGAGTCATGGGAATGTTGCT
>JAGWUO010000285.1 GCA_028868395.1 Cytophagales bacterium
CGATACGAGATCAAAGCAGTCGCACGAGCGGCCTTCATTCCTTCTAAACCGGCTTTAGGCTGCGATTCTTTCCAAGTTGGGTCGACTTCGATGGCCATTCTTTGGGACTCATTAAAGGCGATGCCCCAAGGGGAATGCACCGCATTAGTAGCCACCAAAATCAGGTTTTCAATCAAACCAGGATTTAAAATCGCCCATTCTACCGCTTGCTGACCTCCAAGAGACCCCCCAATGCAGGTTTTAATGCGATTAATCTTTAATTCCTTGCGCAATAATTCAAAACTCGAAACCACATCGCGAATCGTCACGTCCGGAAACGAGTGAAAATAGGGCTTCCCTGTTCTCGGATCCACCGTTAAGGGACCGGAAGAACCGTAATGAGAACCCAAAATATTCACGCAGACAATGAGGTTATTCTCCGGATTGAACAATTTACCAGGACCTACGAGCCCTTGCCACCATTCCGCCACATCGTGACTTCCGGTAAAGGCGTGGCAAATCCACACGACATTGTCTTTTTTAGCGTTGAGTTTGCCCCAGGTTTGGTAAGCTAAATCTAAAACAGGCAATTCACCCCCTAATTCAAGGGCAAATGGGGACGCGGAATGAAAATGATGAAACTCAGCTTGCATGCACAAAATGGTTTATATTTCCCTAAACAGGCACCGCCTGGGGTAGGAATTAGCACCGGGGTCTACATTAGCAGACGGGTTGCCAGAAGTTCATTGAGCCTAGTCTCTCCCTTCTTCTTTATAAATCAACAAGCGAGGCTTTTTGATTTGAGGATGCAAGTAACAGCCGAAATCGCTTTTTTCCAAAAACTTTGCCGATTAATTCCTTTCTACCGATATTTGCCCCATGTTAAAAATGGCAATTTTTTACGGTCTTCTGGGAGGTATTTTGTATGCTATAAGCCAGACTTCTTTTTTAGTTTATTTACACCAGGACTTGAAATTCATCTTTGTATTTCTATTGTTCCAAACCTATTTAACCTTCAACCTCGCCCAACTCGGTTTAAAAAACGAAGGGGAGAAATTCATTCCTTTTCAAATGATTTCCTTGACGATTCGCTTTATTTTAAGCGTAATTTTCATCGGTTTTTTCGCCTATATCCACACGCCAGATATGGTCTTGTTCGTTAGCAACTTTTTTGTACTCTATTTATGTAGTACAAATTTTGAAATTTTTGGTTTGCTTCGTAACTTGCGACGTTTTTAGAAAATAGCAAGATTAATGTTTCAGATGCAGGTGAAGACTTCAACACAAAAAATGTACTTTTCGAATATACTACTAGGGCTTTTCTTAAGCTTTATTAGCCTAAATGTGTTCGCAAACGAACCAGTTGTAGCGCACGATTCTGCACAGGTAGATACGGCGGCTCACGCAGCTGCACCTGCGGCTTCACATGAGGCTCCATCTGAAAAATTTGATCCAGGTAAATTAATTCTACACCACATTGCGGATGAGCACGATTGGCATTTCTTCACGATTGGCCATTTCCACGCGACTTTACCTTTGCCTTGCATCGTTTACACAGCATCTGCAGGTCTTCAAGTATTCTCATCTTCTAATTTCAAAAACGAACACCACGAAGAAATTCCTTACAATGGATTTGTATTAGAGCACGGAAAGATTCACGCTGAGAACGGGGAGAAAGTTTATGACTTCTCTATCACTAAGAACGTGGCTTCTTTATTGCTTTCGGCGGTTTTATTATTAACTATCTTCATCGGTATCGGTCGTAAATACAAAGAAAATCCACACAGAGCACCTAAAGGAATGCAATCCTTGTTCGAGCCGATTATCATTTTCGTACGTGATGAGATTGCGAAGAATAACATCGGTGAGAAACACTACCGTCGTTTCATGCCGTATTTATTGACGATTTTCTTCTTTATTTGGTTTAACAATATGCTAGGTTTGATTCCAGGTGGAGCAAACTTGACCGGAAATATTGCGGTTACTCTAGTATTAGCGATTATCGCATTCTTTGTAACTAATTTGAATGGTCGTTCGACTTATTGGACACACATCTTTGCAATGCCTGGCGTTCCTAAGTGGATGTTAGTGATTTTAACTCCAGTAGAGATCGTAGGTATCTTTATGAAGCCTTTCTCGTTAATGGTTCGTTTGTTTGCGAACATTACAGCGGGTCACATTATTTTATTAAGTTTAGTTTCCTTGATTTTCATTTTTGAAAACGCGGCTTTAGGTCTA
>JAGWUO010000013.1 GCA_028868395.1 Cytophagales bacterium
TTCAATTACACGTATTTGAAGGGAGAAATGACGGACCGCGATTCGACTTATTCATCCTTGATTCGCCGCCCAACGAATGCCTGGAATCTCTATTTGCAAGGTAAATTGACGAATAAATGGTCGGTTGGATTATCAAATCAATTTGTAGGCCAAAGAACGGACTACTTCTATGATGAGTCCACCTATTCCGTTCAACCGAATCCGATGTCAGCTTACATATGGACGGATATTTCGGTTCATTACCAGATTAATTCCAAATGGAAGGTATCAGCCCTTTTGAAAAATGCGTTGAATCAAGAAATAATGGAAATTACGGGGTATAGTGGGCAGCCGAGGAATGTGCAAATTTCCCTTTCAGGGGCATTTTAAATTTCAAAGACCAAAGTTCAAAGAGCAAAGTTCAGAGTAAGCCTATTTGAACTTTGGTCTTTGCTCTTTGAAATTTGAGCTTTGCGGAGCAAAGCCTACGGCTTGAATTTCTCATACACATCCTTCCCCGTCACTGGATCTTTGCCAAAAAGTTCAATATAATTCACCGTAGTCATAAACTTCGAATCGTCTACGGTAACAAAAACTCGTTTCAGGATTTGCATCTTGCCATTGATAGGGAAAAGAGCAATGGGGTCTCCGGCGGCATCCTGTTTCACCATAAACTTCCGTTTTCTGTAGGCTAGAAAATGTCCTTCATAGGAATTAGGCACACCTGCCACAGCTGTGGTATATAAACCGTAGGCTAATGTACGCTGGATGGCGGTTAGTTCCTCTTTTTGGCCCTTTTCTCCAAAACGATACCAATACGTATGCACCGGGTCTTTTGCATTCAATTTTCCGGCCACTAAGTTCGCATCGTAAACAACCACGTTTGCGTTAGTGCTCCGTTGAATAAAGAACAGGCGATTAGGGGCATCAGGTGGAGTGGGGAAACGGTCACCTCCTAGGCTGTAAAATGTGATGAAAAGAAGGAATGACGCTAGTTTCATTTGGTAACAATTGAAGATGCAAATAACAAAAAAAATCGCAATCTGTTTTTGCTTAAAGACTCTATAATGGACCAATTACTTTGTTTTTCTAATTTTATGCGTATCTTTGTAGAGAATTTAAGGAAAAGAAGAGGGGTTTTTGATCCCTCTTTTTGTTTTCATAGCCCAGAAGGAAGATGGATTTAACGAGTAAACTGAAAGAATGGACAGTAGAGTACATAGGCGAAGGCCCGTTGCTTCTTGTCGATTTTTCCGTGTCTCAGGGGGCTAAAAGAACCTTAATTACGATTCTAGTGGATACATTAGAGGGCGTAACAATCGATGAATGTGCCTTAATGAGCCGTAAATTAGCTCACTTCATAGAAGAGGGAATGTTGATCGAAGAAGCGTATAATTTAGAAGTATCTTCGCCGGGTTTGGATTTTCCATTGAGCCAAGGCTGGCAATTCCAGAAGAATTTGGGCCGTAAGGTTAAAGTTTGGATGAAAAAGAAGGACGTAGAAAATGTGGAAGGGACCTTAGTTTCGTACACGGAAGAAGCGGTGGAAATCTTAACAGAGAAGACCGTAAAGCATAGAAAAATTGTCGCTAAAGAGTCCACGTGGTTCCCTTTAGCAGAGGTAGATAAAATAAAAGTACAAGTGTCATTTCAATAAACAAAGAAGAGATAGCAATGAACAGTGTTGAATTAATTTCGTCATTTTCAGACTTTGCTCGGGAGAAAAACATTGACAAACCGACGATGATCGCGGTTTTGGAAGAGGTTTTTCGTACGATGATTCGCAAGAAATTCGGGGCAGACGAAAATTTTAATGTCATTATCAATGCCGAAAGCGGCGACTTAGAGATGTGGCGTAGCCGCGAGATCGTAGACGATAACTCAGAAGATATTTGGGATTTCGACAAAATACCTTTGAGCGAAGCGAAGTTAATCGAGCCCGATTTTGAAATCGGTGAAGAGGTAGCTGAGTTAGTGAAATTAGAGGATTTTGGTCGTCGTGTAGTTCAAACCGCTCGTCAAACATTGATTCAAAAGATCAAGGATATTGAAAAAGAAGGTTTGTACGAAAAATACAAAGACTTAGTAGGTGAATTAGTGACTTCAGAGGTTTACCAAATCTTAGGTCGCGAATTAATCTTATTAGATAGTGAAGACAATGAATTAGTGTTGCCTAAGACAGAGATGATTTCTAAAGATCGTTTCAAGAAGGGGGAGACTATCAAGGCTATCATTCACAAAGTAGAAATGGCAAATGGTACACCACGTATCATTTTATCACGTGTTTCTCCGGTATTCTTGGAGCGTTTATTCGAACAAGAAATTCCTGAAATCTACGACGGTACGATTACCATTCGCAAGATTGTTCGTGAACCAGGTGAGCGTGCGAAAGTAGCGGTAGAGTCATTTGATGACCGTATCGATCCAGTAGGAGCTTGCGTAGGGATGAAAGGTTCTCGTATTCACGGTATCGTTCGTGAATTACAAAACGAAAATATTGACGTGATTAACTTCACTGATAATTTAGAATTATTAGTTGCTCGTACGTTAAGCCCAGCGAAATTAAACTCGATGGCGATTGACAAAGAGCGTCGCCGTATTTCTGTTTATTTAAATTCTGATCAGGTTTCTATGGCGATTGGTCGTGGAGGTCAAAACATCAAGTTAGCAGGTAAATTAGTAGGTTACGAAATCGATGTATTCCGTGATGTACCTAAGGATGAGCTAGATGATGAGGATGTGGAATTGACAGAATTCTCTAACGAAATTGAGGCTTGGATTTTAGATGAGCTTCATAAAATCGGCTTAGATACAGCGAAACAAGTTTTAGCCTTATCTAAAGAAGAGTTAGAGCGTAGAACGGAATTAGAAGAAGGTACGATCGATGAGATCTTAGCGGTATTACGTTCTGAGTTTGAGTAAATTATAGTATTAAAAAAAGAATTTAGTTTTTTGTAATTTTTTATGGCAGAAGAAAAAACAATGCGGTTGAGCCTTGTAGCAAAGCAAATAAACGTGGGAACGTCTACGATCCTACAGTTTCTCTCTGCGAAAGGTCACAAAATTGACAATAACCCCAACGCCAAGCTGAACTTTGAGCAGTTGACCTTGTTAGCGAAGGAATATGGTGCGAACCATATTTTGGAATCCTCTGTAGAGGCTCCTAAGCCAGCTCCAGCACCGGAACCGGTGGCTGTTGCACCAGCTCCTGCGCCAGCTCCAGCACCAGAGCCAGTTGTCGAAAAGCCAGCACCAGTTGCAGAAGCGCCTAAAGTACCAGAAGCACCAGCTCCTGTGGTAGAGGCTCCAGCTGAGGAAAAGCAGGTGGGATTGAAGATTTTGGGAAAAATCGAATTGGATAAAAAAGGAAATCCAGTAGCTCCTAAGGCTGAAAAGGCTCCTGAACCAGCGCCTGCTCCTGCACCTAAGCCTGAGCCTGTGGCTGAAAAGCCTGCTCCAGCACCTGCTCCTGAGCCAGTTGAGCCAACGCAAACACCAGCCGCAGAAGCAGTTGTAGATGATATCGAGTTAATTGAAGCTCGTGGAGAAACCTTAAAAGGATTAACCGTATTAGGTAAAATTGAACTGCCAGCAGCAGGTGATCGCGGAAATAACGCGAAACACAAGCGCAAGCGTATCATCAAGGAGGAGAAAAAACCAGCTCCATCTGTTCCGGGAACAGGCGGACGTCCAGGTGATAAAAAAGATTTTAATAAGAAACCAGCTCCAGGTGCTAAACCAGCACCTAAAGGAGAGTTGTCAGATAAAGACATCCAAGAGCAAATCAAGGCCACTATGGCTCGCTTGCAAGGGGCGACTAATAAGCAAAGTTTCGGGGCTGATAAGCGTCGGGAGAAGCGTAAAGGTCGTGCGGAGGCAGAAGAGGCTCGTATGATGGCGGAAGATGAGGAGGCAAAAGTATTAAAGGTGACGGAATTTATTTCGGCATCAGACTTAGCTTCTTTAATGGATGTGTCAGTGAACGAAGTAATCTCAGCTTGTATGAGCTTAGGTATGTTCGTTTCAATTAACCAACGTTTGGATGCGGAAGCCATTACGGTAATCGCGGATGAATTTGGGTTTGAAGTGAGTTTTGTTTCTGCAGAAGAGGAAATCGACGTTGTAGAAGTGGAAGTGGAGGATTCTCCAGAAGATTTAGTGCCTCGTGCCCCTATCGTTACGATTATGGGTCACGTCGATCACGGTAAAACTTCCTTACTAGATTATATTCGTCGTGCTAAAGTAGCGGCAGGCGAAGCGGGTGGTATTACCCAGCACATCGGTGCTTACTCAGTAGAGACGAAATCAGGCAAGAAAGTTACTTTCCTTGATACGCCTGGTCACGAGGCCTTTACAGCGATGCGTGCCCGTGGTGCGAAAGTAACCGATATCGTTATTATCGTTATTGCGGCGGACGACTCCGTGATGCCTCAAACAAAAGAAGCTATCAACCACTCGATGGTGGCGGGTGTTCCGATTGTTTTTGCCTTCTCTAAGATCGATAAAGACGGTGCTAATGCGGATAAAGTTCGGGAAGAATTAGCAACGATGAATATGTTAGTCGAAGATTGGGGTGGTAAATACCAGTGCCAAGAAATTTCGTCTAAATCTGGTCAAGGTATCGATGATTTATTAGAAAAAGTATTGTTAGAAGCTGAGATGCTTGAATTAACGGCTAATCCGAATAAGAAAGCCGTAGGTTCAGTAATCGAGGCTGAATTAGATAAAGGACGTGGTTATGTAACTACCTTGTTAGTTCAAGCAGGTACATTAAACGTGGGGGACATGATGTTAGCGGGTGATAATTACGGTCGTGTGAAAGCGATGTTTGACCACCACGGTAACAAGATCAAAAAAGCAGGTCCTTCTACTCCAGTTCAAGTATTAGGTCTTAACGGTGCACCTCAAGCGGGTGACAAGTTACTATGTTTAGAAAACGAGCGTGAGGCACGTGAAATTGCCAACAAGCGTGAGCAGATTCTACGTGAACAAACACTACGTACTCGTAAGCATATTACCTTAGAAGAAATTGGTCGCCGTAAGGCTATCGGAACTTTCCGTGAGTTGAACGTGATTGTGAAAGGTGACGTGGATGGTTCAGTAGAAGCCCTTTCGGATTCCTTGATGAAGTTATCGACGGAAGAAGTTCAAGTACGTATTATACACAAAGGAGTAGGCCAGGTGTCTGAATCGGATGTGGCATTAGCGTCTACTTCGGATGCGGTTATCATCGCGTTCCAAGTTCGTCCATCGCAAAATGCGCGTCGTTTAGCTGATGCAGAACAAATCGAGATTCGTAATTATTCAATCATCTACCAGGCGATTGATGAAATTAAGGCGGCGATGGAAGGTCTATTAGCGCCTTCATTCGAAGAAGTAATTACCTCTAACATTGAAATTCGTGATGTGTTTAAGATTACCAAAATCGGTACAGTAGCGGGTTGCTACGTATTAGACGGTACAGTTAAACGTGCGCATAAGATTCGTGTTATTCGTGACTTCGTTGTTATTCACGATGGAGAAATTTCTGCCTTGAAACGTTTCAAAGACGATGTAGCAGAGGTTAAATTTGGCTACGAGTGCGGTCTATCGGTCAAGAACTTCAACGATTTAGAAGTAGGCGATATGTTAGAGTGCTACGAAATGAAAGAAGTGAAAAGAACGCTGAAATAATCTTTCAAATCAGAAAATGGCCTTCGGCATATTTTCTACGATTTGAAAACTTATTTCAGTGTCTATCTGATTTATAAGGTAAAAAAGGGAGCAATTGCTCCCTTTTTTGATGTCATATGAGTAATGAAAACATTTCTGTATTCATCCCCGCAGGGGATTCCAACTCTATACTCTATGCTCTATGCTCTATACTCTATGCTCAATGCTGCTAAAACTTCGGACAAGCGAAGCTTTGGCGGTAGCGTTGGTAGGATTTTCTTTGGCCAAAATCCCAGTTTAATACATAAGAGAAACTTAACTCGTGGGCGCCGCCGGAGCCTGATCCTAATCCCGAAACCGTAAAATCATAGGAATAGCCAAACGAGTAGCGATTATTTTGTATGCCAATGAGGCCGATAAGGGATTCTCTACTGGTAGTAAAAGACTCCGATGTATTTTTGTTCAATGGTAATCCGCGGTACCAGAAGCCGATAACCAAAGGTTCTACTTGTATATAGGTGCCTAAGTCTAATTGGCTAAAGGATCCTTGGTTTTTCAGGTAAAGAGCTGGTTTTAGGCTTTTACCTTCCGAGATTGGAAGGCTTATTCCAGCCATTAGAGCGTATTTAGTAGCAATTAAATCGTCGCTAGAGCGAATGAGAGATTGATTCGGTCGATTTAAATGATGTGCAGAGGCTCCAAGCCAGTAATTCGAATGATTAAGTAATAATCCCGCCGAAAGATCAAGAAAGTTCGTTCTGTTTACAAAGGAAACGGCTGTGGGATCAAACGTATTACCAAGCGTGCCATTCACTAAAAATGACCCTAGTTGGTCACCATAGGTTAAATGGCTGTAATCTAAACTGCGAAATACACCTGAACCTTGTATACCCATAGAAAGTAGGGTTGTCTCATTCAAATTTGCATGGTAGGCGTATTGAAGGCTTATTGCCGTTGTCTGAAGATTAGAAAATTGTTTGTCTGACGAGAAAAGCAGTCCTAGTCCACTATTAATTTTACCTAAACTAACTTCTAAAGCAGCTGCGGAAAATTGGTAATTGGCCGCTTGGTTCGGCCATTGGTTTCGATGGGTTAAATAGACTTTATTTTGATCGAGTAAACCGGCGAAGGCTGGTGAATTAAGTAAGGGGTTGGCTAGGTTTTGGGATAATTGGGGATCTTGCGCTGAGAGCGAAAGCGTACTCAGTGTAAAAATCAAACAGAAAAAAATGGATAAACGAGTCCACATAGCTTAGCAATTTACATTCATGCAACGCAATAACCAATTTATTGACTTATTTTGTGGGTAATTCCAATACCATGTACCGGATCTTGTTTCTTCTTCTTGTTTCGCTGTCGGCTATCGCTCAAGTTCCTAGAACGATTGAGGTTAGAAACAATTGTATTAACCAGTGCAATAATTGTACGGATGCGCCTGCCGGAACGGTATTTGAAATTCGGGATGTGTATCCGGCGAATGCGACCTATTTGTGGGATTTTGGAGAGGCAGGTGCAACCTCTAATGCAAGAACGGGGGTATATCAATATTGTAATCCGGGGACGAAGAAAGTGTCTTTGACAGTGACATCTGGCGGTACAACCACCGTTTATGGACCGCAGGATGTGAAAATTGGAGCCTTGCCTGATTTTATTTTGGGTAAAGATGCAAATGACACGACCTTAATGATTTGCAAAGGTGATCCGGTGGTGCTGAATGCGTTCGGGAGTGTTTCCAAACCATCCTTTCCGGTGGGTGTTTCTTGGTTTCCGAAAGGTCAGACGACAGATACGATTCGCGTCTCGGAATCAGGATGCTATTCCGTAGTCGTTACAGATTTAAGTTCTGGTTGTGCAGCAGAGGCTAAAATGGAGGTGAAAATTTGCGGGGAGAAGCCGAAGGCAGGAGGAGAGGATGGCTGGAATTTTGGCACAAACGTATCTTTGAAATTTACGGGTGGATCATCCACTCCCACGGCAGCTAGAGGTCCCATGAGAACTCCGGAGGGGGTGGCTAAGATGACAGATGAGAATAATGATTTGATTTTCTATACCAATGGTTCCCGGGTCTATGCAAAGGATAATTCCTTGGTCGCGCAAGGACTAAATGGGGATACAACCCAGATTCAAGGGGTCGCTATTCTCCCCAAAACGACTTGCAAGGGTTGTCAAGCAGAATATTACATTTTTACGATGCGCAAGAATACAGCTGGACAAAATCAGGTGTATTACAGTATTTACGATCGAAAACTGAATGGGGGAAAGGGAGGAGTCTCTATCAAAAATCAATTTCTAAGTCCGGCTCCTTCGGCCGAGCGATTGGGTGTCGCGGTAGGTGGCGGGGATTATTATTGGCTACAAACCCAAGACCTTGATTCCACCATTTTACGAACGTTTAAAGTGTCTAAAGCGGGTATTTCAGCTCCTATTGAATCGAGTGCGAAGACTCCTGTAAAGGGGCCTACGGCATCCTCTCATTTTTCTCGAGATGGCAAAGTGTTAGCCATCGCCTACGTTAGTCCTCCGTCGAATCAGGTGGATATCTATGATTTTGATGTGGCGACCGGAAAAACCACCTTTAGGTATCGGATATCGCTTGCGAATAGTCCCTATGGGGTCGAGTTTTCAGCTGATGGTAAAATGGTGTATGCCTCAGTGAATGTGGGTCCTAATGCCCAGATTTGGCAATATTCCATTGCATCGAAGGATTCGAGTGCCATGCAAAAGTCGAAGAGTCTCTTGTGGTCTGGTCCAGGAAAAATAGGGGCTCTTCAGGGAGATCCTTCCAGCGGTTCGATTATTTATGCAGCCTTTCAGGGAAGTTCCAGCTTAGGTAAAATTGTGAATCCGGACATATCGCTAAAGGACTCAACGCGAACAGTTAGGGCGTCTTTTGTTCGAAATGGCCTGAATTTGGCAGCTGGAACTACGAGTGGTTTGGGATTACCATTATCCATTGTATTGACACCAAAGCCATCTTCGACGCCTAGTATTCAACAAAGTTGCGATGGGACGACTTATCATTTTAAAGTGAGTCAAGATCTGTGTGATCCGATTAAAAATGACCGCTTGGATTGGAAAATTTACCGTAGCACCTTAGATCCTACGCGGAATGCGGATGGTTTATTGGTTCCATTGAATCCATCGGGGACCTTGCTCTATTCCTATACAGGTACAGAAATGACCTATGATTTTAAGCAAGCGGGGGATTATGTGGTGACGGTGGCTATTAGTAATTCCTGTTTGACGAATTATATGCTGGACGCATCCGCCTATCATGTGGAGTTACTAGATCCATTCATATTGCCTGCGTCGTATACGTTAATTTGTAAGGAAGATGCCTTAATAGGTCCTACTTCCGTTCCTCCGGTAGCCTCTTTTACCTATAATTGGAGTACAGGAGAGTCTTCTCGATTTATTCGTGTGCCTAAGCCGAGTGGTAATTACACCCTCGAAATTAAGGAGAATGCCTCTGGTTGCTCCATTAAAAAGGAAACCCAGGTGAATTTTACGACGAATCCTTTGGCAGTGAAAAAGGCCGATGGAATTATTTGTAACGATAAACCGCTTTCCCCCTATATCGTTCCTATTACTCCAATACCTGCGAATTTGCAGGTTTCTTGGCAGGCTAATCCAGGAATTGTCTCGGGTTGGAATTCGAAAGATCTACAGATTAATCGCAGTGGAATCTATCTGTTTACCTTGCGGGATAGCGATGGCTGTGAGCTAAAAGATAGTGTTAGAATTGAAGATAAATGTGATGCGGTGTTGATCGCTCCTACGGTATTTACGCCTAACGGGGATGGTCATAACGATGTTTTTGAGCCTTCTTACAACTGGAATGAACCCACTGCGACTTATCCTAAATCGAGGACTCAGGTGATTTCCTTAGAAATTTACAACCGCTGGGGAGAGCAACTGTATAGCACGAAAGGGCCTACATTTACCTGGGACGGCATGTATAATGGTGCCAAAGTTCCTCAAGAAACATACGCCTATATCATACGCTACCAAGCGATTGATTATCCCGAAAAGGGTGTGCAAGAAAAACGCGGTGCCGTGGTCGTTGTATATTAGTACGCGCGAACCTCGATACCTTTCATGAAATTCACAAAGGCTTTATTCACTACTTGGTTTCCACCCGGTGTAGGGAAGTTACCCGTGAAATACCAATCGCCTAAATGATCTGGGCAGGCCTTGTTCAAGTTTTCTACTGTCTGGTACACGATCGAAAGTTCTGCTTTCAGGCCTTTAGGGCGCACAATTTCCGCAATTTTATTCGAGATTTCTTCGTCAGTAAATGGCGCATAAATGGCTTTTACATAGTTTTCTTCCGTCGCTGTTCCATTTTCCAGGGCATTCAAGCAACGTAAATTCACTTCGTCCAAGATGTTCTCTAATCCACGTTCTTGTAAAAGAGCTAAAGCGGCACGGAAGGCAACGAATTCCTTCATTTTCGACATATCGATACCATAGCAATCGGGGTAGCGAATTTGAGGAGCGGAAGAAACGATAACGATTTTCTTAGGGGATAATTTATCCAATAATTTCAAGATACTTTTCTCCAGAGTGGTTCCGCGAACGATGGAATCATCGATAATCACGACTGAATCAACATCCTTATTAATTACCTCGTAGGTTGTGTCGTATACGTGCGCCACCATATCGTCGCGTTGATCATCAGAAGTGATGAAAGTACGCACTTTTACGTCTTTGGAAATTAACTTTTCCACCCGTGGGCGGAAGGTGAGTAATTCTTCTAGTTCTTCTTCGAAAAGGATGCCTTCCATGATGGCATTCTTACGTTCTTTGGCCAAATGGTCCTCTAAGCCATCAATCATTCCTAAAAAGGCAGTTTCCGCCGTGTTAGGGATGTAGGAGAATACCGTATTCTTCAGGTCGTGATTGACTTCACTCAAAATTTGAGGAATCAATAGCTGGCCTAGTTTTTTACGCTCGTGGTAGATATCTGGATCGGATCCGCGAGAGAAATAGATGCGTTCGAAAGAGCAGGACTTTTGCTCTAAACGGTCAATGAATGGCACTTCTTTCACGTTGCCATCAATGTCAATGATCAGGGCGTGGCCTGGAGTAATCTCCTTGATTTGATTGTATGCGCAGTTGAAAGAGGTTTTAATCGCCTGCTTTTCCGAAG
This sequence comes from Cytophagales bacterium, assembly GCA_028868395.1. Next base: position 10,784 of record JAGWUO010000013.1, read on the forward strand.
CTACTACAGCCACCTCATCGTCTACATAATAGAATGCAGGGCGAATTCCCGCAGGGTCACGTGCCACAAAAGAGGCGCCATAACCGGTCATTCCTACCATCGCATATCCACCATCAAAATCTTTGCAAGAACGCTCTAAAACGCGTTTCAAGTCAATTTCTTGGGCAATTATGTCAGATAATTCTGGGTTCTCGTATTGGTCTTTGTATTTGCCAAATTGGCGTTGATTCTCTTCATCTAAAAAGTGACCGATCTTTTCCATCACGGTAACGGTGTCCACTTTTTCTTTCGGGTGCTGACCTAGGGAAACGAGTTTGTTGAATAAATCGTCCACATTCGTCATGTTGAAATTACCCGCCATCACGAGGTTACGGCTTCTCCAGTTGTTTTGACGCAACAT
>JAGWUO010000286.1 GCA_028868395.1 Cytophagales bacterium
ATACAGCACGATCGCATTATCATAGCGCAACAAATCCGCATAACTGATATTCATCGCGTGCTCCCGATTGTATTTATGCAAATACCGCCGCAGCTGCTGATTAATCCGATACAGATTTTTCTTCTTCGAGATGAGCGCCATTATTCCGTGTAATCTAGGGATTTACCAAACGTTTCTTTCAACTGAATGACAGAGTAGATGGCCAAAGTAAAGCATAAAACACCCACATAAGCGGCTGCGTGAATCAAACCAACTGAAGGAATCAAAAATTTAAATAATAAAGAAATAGGAATCAAAGCGCCACGAACAAAATTAGGAACCGTCGTCGTCACGGTCATCCGCACATTCGTACCGAACTGCTCAGACGAGAAAGTTAAAAACACTGCCCAATAGCCGCCAAAAAAGCCTAAGAGCGTTATCATTACATAGGCATGCGCCGTAGTTATATTCGACATCCCAAACAGATAATACAAGCAGATACCCACGGCGATAAATAAATAGGTTAAAACCGCCTTTCCTCGGCTATTCAGCCACTGACTCAGGGCTCCCGAGGCAAAGTCTCCCAATGCAAGCCCTAGATAACAAAACATAATGGCATCGCCTCCGCTAATCTTTCCGTCGATACCGATGAGTTTGGAGATTTCTGGCGCCGAGAAAACGAGAATGCCTATGATATACCATATGGGTAATCCCATCAAAATGCAATACAAGTATTTCTTAAAAGTAGCCCCATTAGAAAATAGCTGAAAGAAATTACCCCGTTCCACTTTGTCATCCATCTCCGTATACATCGAAGATTCAAAGGTGCCTAAACGCAATAACAGAAGGGCTAATCCCATTCCACCACCAATAAAATAACAAGATCTCCACCACTCAGGATCCGGGCTTAAGCCAGCGATGATAGGGGCAAAAACGGCTCCAGCCGCACCCACCCCTGCAATGATTAAGGTGCCAATGCCTCGCTTAGATGGAGGTAATGTTTCGTTTACCAAAGTAATTCCGGCACCTAATTCACCTGCTAAACCTATCCCAGCAATAAAACGTAAGATGGCATAGGTATTCAAATCGGTCACTAAACCATTTAGGGCGTTAGCGGCTGAATACAAAAGAATAGAACCGAACAAAACCGATTTACGTCCTTTCTTATCGCCATAAATACCCCACAAAATTCCACCTAGCAACATCCCGCCCATCTGCACATTCATCAGGTTCAAACCTTGATTCAGTAAATCATCGCCTTTTAAGCCTAGGCTCATTAAGCTGGGATTTCTCACGACAGAAAATAAAATAAGGTCGTACACATCCACGAAGTAGCCGAGAGCGGCGACGGCGATGAGCATTTTGGCTTTGGCAGAAATAGTTTCGTTTTCCATACTAGCGAGAAAGCATGTCAGACCGGTGAGAGTCTAACTTTAAAAAGATAAAAAGTAAAATAGTGAAGGACCATAAAGAGGACCCGCCGTAGCTGAAGAAAGGTAATGGAATCCCCATAATGGGCATCAAACCAATCGTCATCCCTATATTGACTAAAAAGTGAAAAAACAGAATTCCTACTAATCCGAAACCATAGGCCCTCGCAAATCGCGAGCGCTGCAAGTCCGCTAAATACATCAATCGCCACAAAAATCCCAGGAAGAATATAATCATCAACAACACCCCCACAAAACCATGTTCTTCCCCTATCGTGCAGAAAACCATATCCGTGCTTTGCTCCGGTACGAAGTCGAATTTTGTCTGTGTTCCGCCTAAAAATCCTTTGCCCCAAAAGCCTCCCGAACCAATGGCAATTTTCGATTGCGTCACCTGATAGCCCAAACCTCGAGGATCAAAACCAGGGTCAATTAACACTCTAATTCGATTTCTCTGGTGTTCTTTCAGCACATTATTCACCACCCAATCCACTAATAAGGCAAGCGTCATAATCCCAGCAATGGCTCCCGAAAGCCGCAAATAGGTCTTGGGATCGCGTTGCATATAGATAGGCATAAACAGGACCAAAAGTCCCGCCAATATGATTAATACCACTAAAATGATCCACGCTTTAACCAATAAGGCAGAGACGAATAAAACAATACCACCAATAAACAAGGCGGGATAGGTTCCCGGCAAACCCTCTCGGTATAACAGGATCAAAAAGGAGGCAAACACCAAGGCAGATCCTGTTTCATTCGACCCAATAATCA
>JAGWUO010000287.1 GCA_028868395.1 Cytophagales bacterium
AATTTATGTTATAACGCATTTAACACCTTTTATGTAGCTTGCCTAAGCCTTTGAAAAAATGCCTAACCACGAAACAATGAATACCAGTAAATACCTAACCCCTCTCTATACCTTTCTACTTATCTGTATAATTCCTATTTCAAAGCTTTCAGCTCAAGATTGGAATTATCAGATAGGTTTGAATTCCGCTAATTTCTTATTTCAAAGTCCAACAGGTATTGCTCAAAACTCTTTTCAACCAGACGCCGGCTTACAGCTCGCCATTCTTAGAAATGATCGCCTCGTCGATTCGGCTAAAACAAAGAGTGCATTTGTACGTAAACTACACTACCAAGTGGGAATTGCTATCAATCAGTTTAATTCCTTTGGAGAGACACAAAATGTGCCATTTACTTATTCTTCTACCTATGTGGGACTAAAGTTAGGCCTGGGTATGAAATCCCGTTTAGGTAAAGGATTGAGCCTTGCTTACAATGGTATAATGCAGATTAATCAATTGGTTTTAGGGTCCCAAAAAATGGGAAATCAAGTATATAATCTACAAGGGAATAAGCAATTTGATCGAATTCAATGGCTATTAGGGGGCGAAATTAAGCTAGCTAAACGAATGAACAATCATACCGCCATTTTCGCCTACTTTTCAGAGGCTTGGCAACTGAATACGATTCAAAAAGACGGTAGTCAGTTCGCGATTAATCCAATATCATTCGGCTTTGGTATTCAATACTCTCCCCTACAATAGCTATGTTTAAAATATTCTACACAATCCTATTTACAGGGATTTCCCTCTTTTCTTTTGGTCAAAAAACGGGCATCAATTACCAAGCAGTCATTCTTGACCCGAACCCTATTGTGATGCCAGGCAACAACTACAGCGGACAACCACTCGCGAATGCAGCCATACAATTAAGATTTAGTCTACTTTCGGGAACCCATCTAGATTACCAAGAAACGCAAACCACTCAAACTGATGAGTATGGACTGATTAATACCGTCATTGGAAAAGGTATTAAAATCACAGCTACTTCATTTGATGCGGTATTATGGACTGATACATTAAAAACGTTGCAAGTCGAGGTCAAATTCCCTTCAACTACCGCTTTCACAGAAGTAAGTCGATCTTTACTTCAATACAGCCCATATGCGCTTTATGCAAGGTCGGTGGATTACCTCAATGTAAAAGGCGCTCCCACCAAGTTATCTTCCTTTCAGAACGATGCAGGCCTTTTGAATCAAAACGATTTAGCTACCATTCGCGTTGAAATCAAAAATCAAATTGATCGAATCACCTTAAACGATGTCCCTTTGGCTTCTGAAATTTTGCCGGGTAAAATTAAACTTTCAGGAGATCTATCAGGTGATGGCACGGCACCCATTATCAAAGCGAATGCCATTACTCCTGAAAAAATCGTAAATGGGGCGATTCAAAGTTCTAAGTTAAAAGATTCGAGCGTGGTGGATCAAAAGATTGCCTTTGGAATAAATCCTGCTAAGGTAGGCTTAGCATTAGTCAATAACACCGCAGATCTAGATAAGCCCATTAGCACCGCCATGCAAGCGGCGTTAGATACGAAAGCTCCAATTTCTTCCCCTACTTTTACAGGTACCGTCTCTGGCATATCAGCAACCATGGTGGGGCTTTCTAATGTGAACAATACCACTGACCTTGAAAAACCTATCAGTACAGCCACTCAAACGGCATTAAACTTAAAAGCTACGAACGCAGATTTGACCTTAAAAGCAGATATTGTTGATTTAAATCTAAAAGCACCTATTGCGTCTCCTACTTTCACTGGCAACGTTTCTGGAATAAATTCCACAATGGTAGGCCTGGGAAACGTTAACAATACAACTGATTTGGCCAAACCTATTAGTACAGCCACCCAAACTGCACTAGATTTAAAAGCGAGTATTGCCTCAGTAGATCTAAAAGCAAATACTAGCGACCTTTCCTTAAAAGCTGATTTGACTGATCTTAATTTAAAAGCTCCCATAGCATCCCCTACTTTCACAGGTACCGTCTCTGGTATTTCTGCAACCATGGTGGGACTGTCTAATGTGAATAATACCAGTGACCTCTCTAAACCTATCAGCACAGCCACTCAAACGGCATTAAATTTAAAAGCTACCATCAATGATTTGGCCTTAAAAGCAAATGCTACCGATCTAGCCCTAAAAGC
>JAGWUO010000014.1 GCA_028868395.1 Cytophagales bacterium
GGTACCGCTGATCCTAAGCGGGTAAATCAATTAATGTCAGAAGAACTAGCGAAAGCATAAATGAGATTAATCGGGATCATATTGTTATTTGCGACCGCCATTCAGGCTCAAAATTTTGAGCTGCGCGTGGAAGCGAAGACGCTTGTTCCTGGTAAGAAAATCTATTTAGAATACATTAATGAGTTAGGCAAGATTGTTAAGATTGATTCAGCGAGTCCATCGGCTCAACGTAAAGTAGTATTTAAAGGCAAAGTAAAAGATCAAGGAGCTTTCTACTTATTGAATTTTTTTGATACGCCTAAACCACAAAAAGTATTGGTTATTTTAGAAGGGGGTGAAACAATTGATATCGTCGCTGATGGTATCAATGATGAAGACGGTAAGGGTAATTTTACGATGAAAGGGGATTATCCTAATGTCAACTATATGCTGGAGTTAATGGCTATCTCGAAAGAGATGGAGACAAAAGTCCGCAAATGGAATCAGGAGATTCAATTGGATCAAAAGCAAGAGAAACGTATTCAAGCGGAGTTTACACAGGCTCAAACAGCTAGCACGAATAGGATCAAAGCGCTAATTCCGAAGATGGGAAGTCATTTAGTAGCTCTTTGGGCTTCGAATTTTTTGCCTGCGGAGAAAGAGATGGCATCGTTGCTGGAAATTGCGGATAGGTTAGGGAAAGCTAGACCGAATCATCCACAGGTGCAGCAATTTGTTAATAACCTGCATCGCTTGCAGGGAGTGAATGAAGGGGCGATGGCTCCGGAGATTAATTTGGCGACACCTGAGGGGCCTAATCTGGCTTTGAGCTCACTACGTGGGAAATATGTGTTGATTGACTTTTGGGCAAGCTGGTGCGGTCCCTGCCGTCGGGAGAATCCGAATGTAGTGAAGACCTATGCTGCCTATAAAGACAAAGGGTTTGAGATTTTTGGGGTGAGTTTAGATCAAAACAGGGAGGCCTGGTTGAAGGCAATCGAAACAGATAAATTAGTCTGGAAACACGTATCTGATTTACAATATTGGAACTCGGCTGGTGCTCAGGCTTACCAGGTTAATTCCATTCCGCAGACCTTTTTAGTCGATCCTGAAGGCAGAATTATTGCTAAAGGATTGAGAGGGCCGGCTTTGGACCAGTATTTGGCTAAACTTTTTGAAACAAAGTAATATGAAAATAGCGATCATTGGTTGTGGAAATATGGGTATGGCGTTCGCCAATTCCTTTATTCAATATAATTTGGTTTCTAAGGAGGAGCTGATTCTGATTGAAAAGAATAAAGAGCGTGGCGATATTCTGCAAGAACAAAAAGCGGGGATTGTGGTCGATACCATTTCGGAGAAAGTGTCAGTGGCTGATTTGATTATCTTATCGGTGAAGCCTCAAGATTATCCATCCGTCTCCGCAGAATTAGCTCGATTTATCCAGCCTAACCAGATCATATTGTCTATTATGGCGGGTATTCCGATTGCGAATATCCAAGCTAGTTTATCACATGATTTAGTGGTTCGTGCGATGCCTAATACACCTGCACTTTTAGGGATGGGGATGACGGCATTTGCAGCGGCTTCTGCTGTAGGGATGTCGGATATTCGGAAGGTGGAAAACCTCATTAATTCGACGGGCCGCGCGGTGTTTTTAGAGGAAGAAAGCTTACTAGATGCCGTGACTGGCTTAAGTGGTAGTGGTCCGGCGTATTTCTTCTATTTGATTAAGGCGATGATCGATGCAGGTGTTCAAATGGGATTTGAGCCAGCGATGGCATCTCTTTTAGTTAAGCAGACAATGCTAGGCTCTTATCATCTGATGCAGACGAGCGATAAGACGTTGGATGAATTAATTCAAGCGGTGGCTTCGAAGGGGGGGACTACAGAAGCAGCCTTGAAGACTTTCCAAGAAAATTTAGTGGCAGAAGGATTACAAAAAGGAATTATTGCTGCGAAGGATCGTGCCAAAGAACTAGCCAATTAATTGACTGATTTCAGCCTCATTTAACTGCCGGCTGATCTTTTCTCCATTCGGAGAATAGGATGGGTTGGTACTCGCAAACAATTGTTCCACTAATGCGGACATTTCTTCGGCTACCAGTTTTTTTGACTGGTATCGAACAGCCGCACGGTTTGCCAGAATGCGGGCGATTTTTTCGGAGTGGTTTTGGCCTAAATCTGAGGCCTCATTCTTCACTTGTTCTAAAATACCCTCTAATAAATTCTGACCATCTTCCTCACCTATTCCTGCCGGCACTCCCTGAATCCAGTAATTTTCTTCTGAATCCTTAGTCAGCCCAAAACCTAAATCGGTTATATCACCCAGGATTTCCTCTACTAATACCGCATCCGCAGGATTAATGCGAAGAATCTGCGGGAATAATAATTGCTGAGAAACGCCATTTTTCTTCACCAAATTCTCGGAGAACTGATCAAACAAGATTCGCTGGTAGGCCTTTTTTTGGTCAATTAGCAACATTCCGCCAGAAAGGGTCACCACCAAAAACTTATTCAAAATCTGAATAACTTGGAAATTAGTGTGTGCAGAACTGTCAGCAGTCCACGTATTAGCCTTGCTTTGAATGGTTGTGACCGGCTCGCTGAATAAATTCGTTGTCGGCTCAGCTACATCACCCCGTTCAAAAGCTTCAATATTGTCATTTAAGCCCTCGTAAAGTTTCTTCCAAGCATCTTGAACAGGACGCTGGGAATTCGAGCCTGAAAACGAAGGAATCGAGCCCGTGGATACCGACGCCCCTCCCGGATTACGGAAGTTTACATTCGCATCGAAATCGAGCGAGGGAATTAGATGATTTAAACTAAGTGTCTTCCGAATGGCAGCTTGTAAAATGGCATAAATCGACCGCTCGTCATCAAATTTGATTTCCGTTTTCGTCGGATGCACATTGATGTCGATATGCGCAGGATCTAGCGTTAGAAACAACACATAGAAAGGGAAGGTGCCTTCGGGAACTAAACGTTCATAAGCGCTCATCACCGCGTGGTGTAAGTAGGAACTCTTGATGAATCGATTGTTCACAAAGAAGAATTGTTCGCCGCGTGTTTTCTTTGCGTATTCTGGACGACCTACGTAGCCTTTGATGCTGACGTAGTTCGTGTTTTCCTCGCAGGCGGCTAATTGTTCTCGGTAGGTTTTGCCAAACAAATCCACGATGCGTTTGCCCAGTTTTTCAACGGGAAGTGCATAGGTTTCTTGTTCGTTTTGGACTAAAGAGAATTTGATCTCCGGGTTGGCTAAAGCAATACGTTGGAATTCATCCAAAATATGGCGCATCTCCACCGGATTTGATTTCAAGAAATTACGTCGCGCTGGGATGTTGTAGAACAGGTTTTTGACAAGAATAGACGTGCCTTTAGGGGCGGCTACTTGTTCATTCGCCTTCAATACAGAGGCTTCCATGCGCAACAAACTGCCGAGCTCGTCCTCTTCTCGGCGTGTTTTCAATTCCACTTGGGCTACTGAGGCGATAGAGGCCAAAGCCTCTCCTCGAAATCCCATCGTGCGAATCGCAAATAAATCTTCGGCCTTACTGATCTTAGAGGTAGCATGGCGCTCAAAACACATCAGTGCATCTTGTGGCGACATTCCTTTTCCATCATCGATGACCTGAATGCTCACTTTGCCAGCTTCTTTCACGATTAATTGTACAAAGCTGGCGCCTGCATCAATCGAGTTTTCCATTAATTCCTTCACTACGGAGGCCGGTCGCTGGACTACCTCTCCAGCCGCAATTTGATTTGCGATGGCATCAGGAAGCATTTTGATCAGATTCTGCATAAATAAAGGTAAAATAGGAGGACAAAGATAAGGGATTAAACAAAAAAAAGGGAATGTTGCCATTCCCTTTTTTCGTAAGATAGGTTGGGTTGAATTACTTCAATTCAACTTCAGCACCAGCTTCTTCTAAAGATTTTTTCAAACCTTCAGCTTCGTCTTTAGATACACCTTCTTTAACAGCTTTCGGTGCAGCATCAACTACATCTTTCGCTTCTTTCAAACCTAAACCAGTTAAGTCTTTTACTAATTTAACGATCGCTAATTTGTTAGGACCAGCTGATTTTAAGATAACATCAAATGATGATTTCTCAGCAGCAGCATCACCTTCAGCTCCAGCGCCACCAGCTGCAGGACCTGCAACCATTACAGCACCAGCAGCAGCTGGTTCGATACCATACTCATCCTTAAGGATAGTAGCTAATTCGTTTACTTCTTTTACAGTTAAGTTCACTAATTGTTCAGCGAACGCTTTTAAATCTGCCATTTTTTGAAAATTTAATTGTTAAGAATTAATAATTTATTGGAGTTTTCACTCCGGTAAAACTTGGTAATAATTACTCAGGGCGCTCAGACAAAGTCTTCACGATACCAGCTAATTTCTTCTCACCGCTAACCAATGCTGAAATAACATTTTTAGCAGGCGATTGTAATAAGCCAATAACTTCGCCAATCATCTCGTTTTTCGACTTGATGTTCTCTAGTGCTGTCAATTGACCTTCGCCAATGTACAAACCACCTTCGATAGACGCAGCCTTGAATGCAATTTTGTCTTTTCCAGCTTCTTTACGGAAGTCTTTGATCAATTTTGCTGGTACTTTAGCATTTTCTGTTGCGAAAATGATACCAGACATTCCTGTCAAAACTTCTGCATCTAAAGAGGAATAATCGGTTCCCGTTTTAGCAAGCGCTTTAGAGATTAATGTGTTCTTGAATATTTTGTATTCAACACCTCTCTGAAAGCAAAGGCTACGGAATTGATTAGCTTCGGCTACAGTTAAACCGGCTGTACTTGCAATGTAGAAGTACGGAGTCGCAGCGAACTTTTCGCTCAACTCATCAATAATCTGATTTTTTTCTTCTCTTGTCATGATTACAATCCAGCTACAGTTCCCTTATCGATGATAATGCCCGGAGACATTGTCGATGACAAGTTGATCGATTTAACATAAGTTCCTTTTGCAGAAGAGGGCTTTAATTTAATCAACGTGTTGATTACTTCTAAAGCGTTATCTACAATTTTATCTGCACCGAAAGATACCTTACCAATAGAGGTATGGATGATACCAGTTTTATCTACTTTAAAGTCGATTTTACCTGCTTTTACTTCTTTCACTGCGTTTCCTACTTCCAAAGTTACAGTACCTGACTTTGGATTAGGCATCAGACCGCGAGGTCCTAAAACACGTCCCAAACGGCCTAATTTTGCCATCACAGTCGGCATTGTAATGATTACGTCGATATCGGTCCAACCGCTCTCGATTTTTGCAATGTAATCATCTAATCCTACGTGATCAGCACCGGCTGCTTTTGCCTCCTCTGCTTTATCGGGCGTACATAATACAAGTACACGTACGTCTTTCCCGGTTCCGTGAGGTAGGGCAACCACGCCACGAACCATTTGGTCCGCTTTGCGGGGATCTACTCCTAAGCGGACATCAATATCCACAGAGGCATCGAATTTTGTATAAGAAATTTCTTTCAAAATCTCCGCTGCTTTCTCAAGCGAATACGCTTGCGTTGCATCGTATTTTGAAAGGGCTTCCTTTATTTTCTTCGTAAGTTTTGCCATTACCTTTTAATTAAAATGTTTATTTCTGATGGTTAAATCAGAACGGTTTATCACCAGAAACAGTAATTCCCATTGATCGAGCCGTTCCAGCAATCATACTCATTGCTGCTTCAACTGTAAAACAGTTTAAATCTGGCATCTTAGTTTCCGCGATAACACGTACTTGATCCCAAGTTACAGAACCTACCTTTTTCAAGTTAGGTTGAGCTGAACCAGATTTAACCTTCGCTGCTTCCAATAACAAGATCGGTGCAGGAGGAGTTTTTACAACGAAATCAAACGATTTGTCTGCGTAATAAGTAATTAGGACCGGCAATACTACGCCGTTCTTATCTTGAGTTCTCGCATTGAATTGCTTACAGAACTCCATGATATTTAATCCTTTCGAACCTAATGCAGGACCGATGGGTGGTGAAGGATTGGCTTGGCCACCTTTGCATTGAAGCTTTACGTAGCCAGCTATTTCTTTTGCCATGTTAAAACATCGTTTATTTAGTGAATTTAGAGGTTTATCTGCCAATAAGGGTGGAAGCTTCCTTATCTGATTCCCCTCCGGGTGACCTTTCCGCGTAACAATGACGTTCCGGCCCAATCCCCTCTTGAAATTTTCAAAACAGAGATTGCCGCTTTTTAAACGGACTGCAAAATTAGGGCTTTTATTCTATAATACAAATACTTAAGCAAAAAAAAGTCCTGAATTTTCGTTCAGGACTTTTCTAGCTTCTCTACAGGAGAAATATTATTTTTCTACTTGAGCGTAGTTCAATTCAAGTGGAGTATTACGTCCAAAGATTTTAACCATAACGGATAATTTCTTCGTGTTTTCGTGAATCTCTTCTACCGTTCCTTCGAAAGTGGCGAATGGACCGTCGATTACGCGAACCGTTTCACCTTTAATGAAGGTTACAGAAGCAAATTCTTCTACCGCAGCAGACTCATCTACTTTACCTAGGATGCGATTTACTTCAGCTTGGTTAATTGGAACAGGTTTCTTAACGATTACTTTCGTTTTCTTCACTTTTCCGCCTTCTACCTTCGTTACTTCTACCTCTTCGTTATTTGCTTGCAAGAAACCGATAACACCCGGAGTGGAAGTTAAGATGTGACTTACCTCCCCAGCTAAATCAGCTTCTACTAAGATATATCCTGGGAACAAGTTCTTCTCACGAATCACTTTTTTCCCTTTACGGATTTCGTAAATCTTTTCGGTAGGGATTAAAATCTGAGGAACAGAATCTAACACGCCTTGACGCGCTAATTCGTTCTCCATATAGGTCTTTACCTTCTTTTCTTGTCCTGAGATTGCTCTCAACACATACCATTTAGTCTCTGCCATGGTTGTAACCTATTTATTAAAATGAAGTATAAAATAAATCCAAACCAGATTTGAAGACTAAATCAACCGCTCCTACTAAAAGGGCGAAGATTAAAGAAGCCACCAAAACTAACACAGAACTCGACTGTAAGTCAGAGAATGCTGGCCATGTAACGTTTTCTGTTACTTCTGTCCATGATTCTTTGATCAATGATGTTGATTTGCTCATAAGTTAACCGATACCGGTATTTAATTTACTTAGCACGGGCACAAGGATTCGAACCCTGACCAAAGGTTTTGGAGACCTGCATACTACCATTATACTATGCCCGTAGAAAGGATTGCAAATTTAGCCAAATTTTGACAATTTACAAATCCCCTTCACATTATTGTTTGATTACCACTGAGAATAGCTCGTGGGTTCTAAAAATTTACGTACCGTTCTCGAGTGACTGTTCGCATATTTTGCGTCAGAAGAGATGCGTTTCCAGTCTGGATTTGCTTGAAATTTTGCCCAATTGGCATCGCGTTCTGCCATATTTTCAAAGGAAACCATGTAGCTTAAGCAAGGTGTGTTTTCTCCAGCAAGCACTTCGCCGAAGAATACATTGTGTAAACCTACCGTGTCAAATATCTTCAATTCTTCGTCATTAAACATCGCAATTTTACGCTTCAAAGCGTCTTCATTGTATGCCTCATAGGTTCTCCATTCGTAGATACGACCTGGATTAGTGATAGGCAATTTCAAGGAAGGGTGACCTGCAAAGCTTTTGGCAAGATACGTCGAGATCTTTTCAAACATCGGTTTGTCTAGTCCTACATTCTCAAAATAGGCTTTCGCTGCCTCTTGATAGGTCGCATTTTTCTCTAGCGCGTCTTTGTATCCCGCATAAGAGGCAAGAGACGAGAAAGGAATTGCTACTACCACAATACCTGGTTCAGGTTTTCCATAATCCTTGAAAACGCCCACCTTGGAAACCCCATAGGAGTTAAGCGCAGGGATCAATGCTTTGGAAAGATAAGATTCCAACAGAGCCGTATTGCCTTTGAACTTCATTTGATAGGTTCTAATTTCATAATATTCTTGTGCGGAAACGGCAAAGCTGCACAAAAGGAGCAATAAGAGTAATTTTTTCATAGAATGGATTGTTTTATACTAGCAAGGTACAAAAAAAAAGAGCGGTCACTGACCGCTCTTTTCCGTATAGGCTAATTAAAATTAGTCTAAGATTTCAGTTACCTGACCAGCACCTACTGTACGGCCACCTTCACGAATCGCGAAACGTAAACCTTTGTCCATAGCTACTGCGTTCAATAACGTAACATCAATTGTTAAGTTATCACCAGGCATACACATTTCAACTCCTGCAGGTAAAGTAATTTCACCTGTTACGTCTGTCGTACGGAAGTAGAATTGTGGACGGTATTTGTTAAAGAATGGAGTGTGACGTCCACCTTCTTCTTTAGACAAGATATAAACCTCTGCTTTGAATTTAGTGTGAGGCTTCACTGAACCTGGCTTACAGATTACCATACCACGACGGATATCAGTTTTCTCAATACCACGTAACAATAAACCTACGTTATCACCAGCTTCACCGCGATCTAAGATCTTACGGAACATCTCAACACCAGTTACTACTGATTTCAAGTTTTCAGCTCCCATACCTAAGATATCAACTGCTTCACCTGAGTTAATAACACCAGTCTCGATTTTACCTGTTGCTACCGTACCACGACCAGTGATCGAGAATACGTCTTCAACTGGCATCAAGAATGCCTTATCAACATCACGCTTAGGAAGTGGAATCCAAGAATCTACTGCATCCATTAACGCTTCGATTGTAGCTACCCACTTACCATCTCCGTTCAATCCACCTAAAGCAGATCCTTGGATTACTGGAATGTTATCGCCATCGAATTCGTAGAATGAAAGAAGCTCACGGATCTCCATTTCAACTAATTCTAATAATTCTGGATCGTCTACCATGTCCACTTTGTTCATGAAAACGACCAATTGAGGTACACCTACTTGGCGAGCCAAAAGGATGTGCTCACGAGTTTGTGGCATCGGACCATCTGTAGCAGCAACTACTAAGATAGCGCCGTCCATTTGTGCAGCACCAGTAACCATGTTCTTTACGTAATCGGCGTGACCTGGGCAGTCAACGTGTGCGTAGTGACGGTTAGCTGTTGCGTACTCTACGTGCGCAGTGTTGATCGTGATACCACGTTCTTTTTCTTCTGGAGCAGAGTCAATGGAAGAGAAATCTTTTTTCTCAGCAAGACCTTTTTCAGAAAGAACTTTAGTGATAGCAGCTGTCAAGGTTGTTTTACCGTGGTCAACGTGGCCAATCGTACCAATGTTAACGTGGGGTTTACTTCGGTCAAAATTCTCTTTTGCCATGATTATTTAGTTCTTAATTTAGTTATAAAAAGTTTCAAATGTACTCGTTTAATGGGCCTTGCTTAATCGTAGAGCCTTTGAGCAGGATTGAACTGCCGACCTCTTCCTTACCAAGGAAGTGCTCTACCACTGAGCTACAAAGGCATAACCTTGCGGCCTCTTGTTAATCTCTTTCGACTAACCAAAACAAAAATATCGCTAAGAGGGATTTCTCCCTTAGCAACATTTTTTCGTTTCGAGCGGGAGACGGGGCTCGAACCCGCCACCTATAGCTTGGAAGGCTATCGCTCTACCAAATGAGCTACTCCCGCTTGCTGAATCCTCCTGTAAAAAGGATTCAAGGTAATAAAAAAATGGTGGGGACAGATGGATTCGAACCACCGTAGGCATTCACCAGCAGATTTACAGTCTGCCCCATTTGGCCGCTCTGGTATATCCCCTTCATTTGTGCTTTCAGTGTAACGTTCCACTGAAATAGTTCGCAAAAGTAGCTCATTTTTTCATTTCCGCAAACACATCCGTGAAAAATTTCTAATAAATTTTTACAATAATCGGATTCCAAAGGCTAATCCACGCATTTCTGGACCTTTGCCCGGCTCAAAAAGAGGACTCAAATCATAACTAAAGAACAAATCAGGAAAATGACGAAGCGCAAATTCAGCTCTTACACCATATCGGAATGGATTTACATATAAATTGCTCGTCTCTTTACGTAAGTTTCCACTCTCTTCCTCGATCGCTTTGGTCCAGGTATCTAATCGATAGGAAACATAACCACCGATCGCAATCATCTGAACGGCTGATTTCTTATCAAAAGCAAAATGAGGCATAATAGGCAAGGTCAGGTAGGACACGCTCATCTTGTTCTTGCTCATCGCCACTTCTTTTCCCGTTGAGGATGTAATCGTTGTGAATTGCACCCCATTAGGTCCTTTTGTCGCGATGCGGTTATGGTCAAAGCGGAAGTTATACCAATCGATTTCCAGACCATAGCCTAAACGGAAAGCAGATTTCTTGCCCTCTGAAAGTGTTACGAAACGAGAGATTTCGATACTCGCATAACGTGACCCCATGGGATCTAGCGTAAAGTTAGGAACATAGGCTGGCGCACCTGGATACGGAATAGCCACTTCAGGCTCCACGCCTGCCAAGGCATTTAGACCTAGGTAGAAGTTCAAACCTCTTCTGCTATACAGATTAGGACGCTTGATTTTAGTGGAATCTTTTCCCCACATCACTTTCGTCACCTCGTTTCCTTCTCGGTGGTAAACCCCATCCCATGTCACGTGCGTCTCCTCATTACCGTCTTTTACGTGCACGCCGTCTAAACCGACGCGTACTTCTTCCTTGCCAGTCGATGCAATGTTCACTCCGCCCGGTTTGGCTTTCATACTAATTTCAGATTTATATTTAACGCCAGACTTTAGAATGCCTATTTTCACCGAACTATTTCCAATCCGAACGGAAATACTACTATCTCCATCCGAATCCGTTTTAATCGCTTGTCTGATATTTTGCCAAAGACTATCACTTAGAACTAGACCCTTTTTCTCGAAAGCGCTTGCTAATTCTTCACGTAAGGTACGATTAGCCGTTTTCGCTCCCACTAAGGTCTGGTTGCGTTTGTCAATTTTTAATAGGAGCGAATCTTGTGCTTCTTTGGCATGCAGACTCATAGTGCTGAATGCTAGGCAGATGATGGCGATGATCTTTTTCATATTTAGTGTAATTGTAAGGTTCGTTTAAAATTCTCTTCTGTTTTTACGTAGGTATTGGCTACGTTGTGTATGCTGTTTTCAAAGGCGGCGTTGCCCTCTT
>JAGWUO010000288.1 GCA_028868395.1 Cytophagales bacterium
AGCCTCCCTGCCTAAAGATTTGAATCATCCTTATGGCCATGGAAAGATTGAGTTTTTCGCTTCTGGTTTAGAAGGAGTACTTATTCTCTTAGCCGCAGCTTACATTTTCCTTCACGCTTCACAGCATCTTTATGCATCACCTGAGTTGAAGAGCTTAGATGTGGGTATGGTTGTTTCTTTTGTGTCGGCCGGAATTAACGGATTAATGGGTTATTTTTTAGTCCAAAAAGGGCGATCCTCCCACTCACCTGCTTTAATTGCCGATGGTAAACATCTGCGTTTAGATGCCTATAATGGCATTTTAGTAGTGGTGGCTTTAGCTATTACCTATTATACTCACTGGTATTGGGTCGATTCTGTAGCCTCCTTTTTATTTGCAGGATTTATGTGTTGGCAAGGTGTTCATTTGATCCGAGAGTCGGTAGCGGCCTTGATGGATGAAACAAACCCAGCGTTGTTTCAGAAAGTGACGGATTGGGTTGTCGAGAATAAGAAAGAGGAATGGATTGATTTACACAATCTACGTGTGCAACAATATGGTGGTGATTTACATATTGATTGTCATTTGACTTTGCCGCGATATTGGGATTTAAACAGAACACACGAGGAAATACATGCCTTTGAAGAAATGCTAGGCGAGTTACAAGCAACCCACGTGGAGATATTCGTCCACGCGGATCCTTGTTTAGATGAATGCTGTAATCACTGTTCGATTGCGGATTGTGCAATTCGTAAAGAAGCATTTTCGAAGAAAATCGAATGGAATCAGATGAATTTGGCCTTAAACCAAAAACATTTTAACGAGACTCTAGCTCGTTCTTAGCGTCCCTATTCCTCCGTCTACCCCAATAATTTGTCCTGTAATCCACGAATTGGCTGGATTTAATAAGAATGTAGCCAAATTAGCCACATCTTGCGCCTGCCCTACACGTCCTAATGGATGTCTTTTTCCACCAGCCTCGATTTTTTCGGGAGAATTTAATAGTGCTCCCGCTAATGGCGTTTGAGTTAAAGAAGGTGCAATGGCATTAACACGAATTTTGTTTGCTGCTAATTCTGCTGCTAAAGAACGGGTCAAACCTTCTATAGCTCCTTTTGAGCTGGCAATGGAGGCGTGGAAGCCCATGCCCGTCTGTACCGCTACGGTACTAAAAAGCACTATGGAGGAAGTTGCGGATTGTTTCAAAGCTGGCAATAGCGCCTGAATAACACGAACCGCACCTAACACATTAATTTGAAAGTCTTTCTCAAAGTCCGCTGAAGTTAAGCGGTGAAAAGGCTTCAAATTTATACTTCCTGGGCAATAAGCGATTCCGTCTACAGGTCCAGTCATTGCTGCTAAAGCAGCATCATCCGTTTCCAGCGCATCCCATGTGTAATTTACTACACCCGCAATAGAAGATGGATTTCTAGAGAAGTTAATCACTTCGTTGCCTGCAGAAAGCAAAGCAGTAGCAATGGACTCGCCAATTCCTTGGCTAGCCCCAACAATAACATATTTTCCCATGATTTAGGCTTGAATAGATTGTAAGAATTCTCTTCTTGTATTGTCCTCTTGGAATTTACCTCCGTAAAAAGACGTAATAGTAGACGTTGCCTCGTCTTTTACCCCTCTCGAAGATACGCACAAGTGTTTAGCATCAATAAAAACAGCTACGTGATCTGTTTTCAAGACTCTCTGAAGATGCTTTGCAATTTGCATCGTTAGACGCTCTTGAACCTGCGGTCTTTTGGCATAAAACTGAACAATACGATTCAATTTAGAGAGGCCAATCACCTGTCCAGAAGAAATATACGCGATGTGCGTCTTACCCATGATAGGTACGAAATGGTGCTCGCAATTAGAGTAGAACGAAATGTTCTTTTCGATCAACATTTCATTGTACTGATACTTATTCTCAAACAAGGCAATTTTAGGCTCATTAGCAGGATTTAACCCACTAAAGATTTCCTCTATGTACATTTTAGCCACCCTCTTAGGAGTGCCTCGTAATGAATCATCTGTTAGATCTAACCCTAAGGTTAACATGATTTCACGGAAATGCGATTCAATAATGGCTATTTTCTCCGAATCAGAAAGATCAAAAGCATCCTCCCTCATCGGTGTTTCGATAGAGGTGGCTACATGATTATCTCCAATTTCCTCGTCAGTTAACAAGAAACGGTCGGTATCA
>JAGWUO010000289.1 GCA_028868395.1 Cytophagales bacterium
GAGAGTCGCCAGGCTGCCAATGAGCATTTAAAGCGCTTCGAAGAAAAAGAAGGCGTGCGTCAATTCCTCTTAAAAAACCTTTACCGGAACGCAGAACAGCAATTTGCGTGGCGAATTAATCTGAAAGTAATCACCAAAAACATTGATGTCGTGGGGCACGAATTATTCGTTCCTGCTGCCTCGAACACCGAAACGCTATTCATTAAAGGAGCCGACTCTCATTACATTCAACCGGAAGACGAACGATACATTGCGGAAATTTTTCCTAATTTTGAAGTTGTAGAAATTCCAGGTGCGGGCCATTGGGTGCAAGCAGATCAACCGGGGCTATTTCTACAGGCGCTTCAATCATATTTATGAAACTATTTCTCATCCCCTGCCCGATTGCAGAAAATACTTCTTCCGAAGTCCTAAGCCCACAAATTTTAGCGGCTATTCAGCAAACGACGCATTTTCTAGTTGAAAATGTGCGCACGGCAAGGCGATTTATCAGTGAATTGAAACTGGGGATTCAGATAGATAGTTTGGTTTTTGAGGTGTTAGACAAAGATACCCAACCCAAAACGGTCACTGATTTCTACAAAAAACATAGTTCAGTCGAATACATCGGTGTTATTTCGGAAGCAGGTTGCCCTGGCGTAGCGGATCCTGGAGCCTTAGCGGTTTCCATTGCACAACAACAACAAATTGAGGTCATTCCTTTGGTTGGCCCCTCATCTATCCTTTTAGGTTTAATGGGATCTGGTTTTTCTGGCCAAAGCTTCGCCTTCATTGGCTACCTTCCCATCGACAAAGCCGCGCGCATACGCAAAATCGAACAATTAGATCGAGAGGTAGCTAAATGGGGACAAACACAAATCTTCATCGAAACGCCGTATCGTAACAATGCGATGCTGGAAGATTTGATTGCACAATGTGCTCCTGATTCACTCATTTGCATCGCTTGTGACGTGACGGCACCCACCGGATTTGTTCAAACAAAAAAGGCAAGCGATTGGGCCAAAGCACAACCTGACTTACACAAAAAACCTTGTATCTTCCTTTTAGGTAAATAAATATGATCTTTCATCAAGCCTTCACGTTCAATCCCTTTCAAGAAAACACCTATCTCATTTGGGATTCCCAGGGAATAGGCATAATCGTAGATCCTGGCTGTTACACCTACGAGGAGCGCCAAACAGTAAAAGCATTCATCGAGGAAAAAAGCATCACGTTAACTCATGTCTTGAACACGCACGCACACATCGATCACGTGCTAGGTGTAGAATATTTCCGACAAGAATTCAAGATTCCTTTTTACCTACACCCAAAAGATGAACCACTTTTAAGAGATGCGGCAAATCGAGCACAAGTGTATGGATTCCCCCATTATCAACCCTCAGAAGTCGATGTTTGGTACGAGGACAATCAGATTTTACACATAGGCGAAATGGAAATCAAGATCTTGTTCGTTCCGGGTCATGCACCTGGTCATGTGGCCTTGTATTTTGAAAAAGAGGGCCTTTTGTTTGATGGGGATGTGTTATTTAGACGAAGTGTGGGTAGAACGGACTTCCCACTTTGCAATCACGCTGATTTAGTACATAGTATTCAAACGCAATTATATACCTTACCTGACTCGACGATTGTGTATCCGGGACATGGGGGAAGCACCACCATCGGAGAAGAGAAAGTATCCAACCCATACGTAAAAGCATGAAAAAAGAAATCCCTAACCTTCTAACGCTAGGTAATTTATTGGCGGGCTGCATCGGACTTTGGTTCGTGATGCAAGGCGATTTAGTGAGCGCCTCTTATTGTATGTTTATTTCACTTATCTGCGACTTCTTCGATGGATTTTTAGCTAGAGCTTTACAAGCCTATTCTGATCTGGGTAAAGAATTGGATTCGTTAGCCGATATGGTCTCATTTGGTGTTTTACCTGCCTTTATTCTATTTTCTTTAGTAGAGCAAAGCTGCGGAACGCAATGCACGGTAGGCCTATTGGGGTTTTATAAGCCCTTTATGGTATTTGCTTTGGCTTTAATGTCCGCCTATCGATTAGCCAAATTCAACATTGATACCCGCCAAAGTGATCAGTTCATCGGTGTCCCTACCCCAGCAAATGGACTTTTAATTGCGTCTTTACCCCTAATTCTACATTTCCAGCCAGAATACAGCAC
>JAGWUO010000015.1 GCA_028868395.1 Cytophagales bacterium
CACCTTGGGCATTCTTTTATTGACCTTAGTAGGTTTAATCGCCGTAGGATTTGAGCACTTTGTCAGTCCTGATAAGGATGAATTAATTAAGGCTGAGAAATTTGTGGAGCCAGAGGAAGAGGTTTTGCCAGAGGCAACACAAGTAGTGATCGATTCTACGCAAGATTCAGCGGATTCATTAATCGTTCCCAAAGACTCCATAATTAGTAAGTCTGATGAAGAACAATTAGCGGAACAAAAGAAAGAAGCTGAAGCGGAAGTAGTTCCTGAAGTAGCTACGCCAGCAGGCAAATCACATGCCATTACGGTCGAAAAAGGGGAGACCTTTTCGGCTGTGGCGCGCAAGTTTGGTTTGAAAGTAGATCAATTAAAAGCTTTGAATCCTGGGGTAAATCCGGATGGAATTAAAAGTGGTTCGACTAAATTAAACGTAAAAATTCAAGCGATTCATACGGTGGGACCTGGCGATATTATGCGCAAAGTGGCGGAGAAATATGGCGTTAGTAAGCAAGCGATCATGGATGCGAATCACAAGAAAGATGATATTACGCTTCGAGGCGAAGTACTTATCATTCCCTTGAAAAAATGATTTTAATTGGTTTGATACCACTTTTGTGGTTCTTTTTTAGTTTTGGTGATGTAGATGCGAAGCCTCGTATTTGTGAGCCTACTAAACTTGAATCGCTTGATTGGGAAGAGTTTAAGTGGTTATATAAACAGCAGGATTCTACTTTTTCCGGTGATTCCGTAGCTAACTATGTTTTCATTCGCATTAATCCAGATGGTTCTCGCGAAACGCGTGAAGTCGCTGCATTGCACCGGCCTTGGACGGAATTATTAGCTTCAGAAATTGATTCCTTCGAAGTAAAAAGGGATAGTTTAATCAAGCGCATTAACCCACCTTACCGCTTAAAATACACCTCGACTACTCGCAATAAGAAGCAGCAATTAGCCTTGCAGAAGAAGGGTTTTTCTAAAGCCTTTATCTCCTTTCATAACTTCGGTTTAGCCGCGGATGGGGCGATCTACCGCAAAGGGAGATACCTGAAAAGGGGAATGATCTATGAGCAATACGGGGACAAAGCGAAAGAAATTGGTTTGTATTGGGGTGGCGATTTTGTTGGTTTTCCTGATCCGGGTCATATTCAGGCTTTTTTGAATTCGGCGACTTTGATTCAGAAATATCCGGAGGTTGCTTTAGAATATGAGCCCTTTAAAAATGCCTACGAACGTAATTATTTCAAAAAGGTGGATATAGGCCGAGAAGAATTAGTAGAGGACTCTCGTGATTTATTGACTGAATTAAATAAGTTGCGCGAAAATAAGCCCTGTGCTTGCTCTCGAGCGATTCCTTTTCCTGCGTCTGCTTCGGATCTCCAATTGAAACCTTATACCATTACCGTGTTAGCCAACTTGCGGGAAAATTATATTTTCATCCAAAAAGGCTCCTTCGGTTATTTTTATTCAACGGGTCGTTGGAAACTTGATTAGAAATTGAAATTGTATCCGCGTAAAAAATCCTCGATTTTCAATCGCTTTTTTCCCTCCATTTGCCATTCCAGGATATTGATATAGCCGTCTTTGCAGCCTACGCGTAAAAACGTTTTTTGATCCGTATCCCAAACGCCCTCTCCTAAGTCAGGGATGATTTCTGGATGGAATTCTACTGCAATCAGCTTGCAGTTTTTGCCCTGAAATATTGTATGAGCCCCGGGGAATGGATTCATTCCGCGTACTAAATTTACGATTTCTCGTCCAGTTCGATTCCAATGTACCTCCCCGGTGCTACGTTGTAATTTAGGGGCAGATTTTAGCTCTGCGATTTCTTGTTGTGGAGTGGGATGAATATCCCCGGTTTCGATTGCTTTAGCCGTTTTAACCACTAATGCGCCACCTTTATGCATTAGACGTTCATAAAGTTCGCCTGTAGTGTCTGTGGTAGATATGGGCTCTGTTTCTTGGAATAATAAGTCCCCTGTGTCGATCTCGTGTTGTAAAAAGAAGGTAGTAATGCCTGTTTCCGTTTCGCCATTAATCACTGCCCAGTGAATGGGCGCTGCTCCGCGGTATTGTGGAAGTAAGGAGGCGTGTAAATTAAAGGTGCCCATAGGCGGCATATTCCAAACCGCTTCAGGTAGCATGCGAAAGGCAACAATAATCTGTAGGTCTGCTTGATAAGAAGCTAATTCAGCCAGAAAGGAAGGGTCTTTTAATTTTACAGGTTGTAAAATGGGTAAGCCTACGGATTCTGCATACACTTTAACAGGAGAGGATTGAATTTGCTGTCCACGGCCAGCGGGTTTGTCAGGCGCGGTCACAACGGCAACGACGTCCATTTTAGCTTCTACTAAGGCCTGTAAACTCGCCACTGCAAACTCTGGGGTTCCAAAAAATATAATCCGCATCCTTGATTTTGATTGTTTGTGGAATCCGTCTGAATTTTTATTATCTTTGTAGTCTACAAAACAACCCTTACGTGCTGTTAGAAAAACAAAAACTTTAGTTACGAATCCGAAACAAAACTACAAATAAATTAGGTAGAACGGTCGGAGGCCGTTCTATTTTGTTTTTAAGCACTGAGGTAAAACCCTAAATAGAGTATGGCAAAGTTTCAATATTACACGGCAGAGGCGCTAGATAAATTAAAAGCGGAATTACATCATTTGAAGATTACTGGTCGTTCAGATATGGCCAAACAAATCGCGGAAGCACGCGATAAAGGCGATTTAAGTGAGAACGCTGAGTACGATGCAGCGAAAGATGCACAAGGTTTATTGGAATTAAAGATTTCTAAATTAGAAGAAATTATTTCGGTAGCGCGTGTTTTAGATGAGTCAACCATTGATTTATCCGTTGTTTCCATCTATTCAATCGTTCAAATTAAGAACACGAAAAACGGAGCCACTTTCACGTATACCATCGTTTCTGAAGAAGAGGCAGATTTGAAAGCGGGGAAAATCTCGGTTTCGTCTCCTTTTGGGAAAGGTTTATTAGGCAAGAAAGTGGGGGATTTAGCAGAAATCACTGCTCCTGCTGGAAAGTTAGAATTTGAGATTATGTCCTTAACGCGTTAGTGACGAGGACCATAGATGGCTGAACCCACTCGAACTAAGGTAGCCCCTAGTTCAGCTGCGATCAAGTAATCACCAGACATACCCATGGACAATTCAGTCCATTCTACAAGACCGGTCGAAACGCCGGTTTTGTTGTTTTTAAGCTGTTGGAAAAAATCCGCCAGGCTCTTGAATTCGCGTCGAATCTGCTTCTCATCTGCCGTGAAACTCGCCATCCCCATTAAACCCACGATGCGGATGTGTTTCATCTCCGCAAAAGAGGCATCTGCTAACAAGGCTTCGGCTTCCTTGAAATCCAAACCAAACTTACTCTCCTCCGTCGCAATGAAAATTTGCAAGAGGCAGTGGATGATGCGGTTATTTTTCGCCCCTTGCTTATTGATTTCTTTCAATAAATTCAGCGAATCCACGGAATGAATCAGGTGCACAAACGGCGCAATATATTTTACTTTGTTCGTTTGTAGGTGTCCTATTTGATGCCAAAGAATGTCCCCAGGCAACACCGCCTGCTTTTCGACCATCTCTTGCACCCGGTTTTCCCCAAATTCAATCGCCCCCGCCGCATAGGTTTCTTTTAATTCTTCAATGCTTCTCGTCTTAGTCACCACAATAAGTCGAGCGGCGCTGTCGTTTAATTGCTTGTTAATCAAGGAAATTTGTTCTGCGATGGCCATGGGGCGGAAAGGCTAAATTTTGTTTGGACGAAAAAATAATATTAAAATTAATTTATTATTTTTGATTCAAGAGTAAAAGATCAAATAAAGCAACTAAATGGAATCGGATAATTCGAGAGAGAACGAAAGTGGATTGAAGCGTCGAGTGACCTGGTTAACACTATTGGTTTTCTTATTAATCGCCTATATTGTAGTAGACAAGTTCGGGTTGCTTGATCGATTCTTTCAGCCTTCTCAAGCGGAATTTGTGGAAAATGCACAAGTGAAGCTAGATTCAGTCGCGGAGCAATTGAATTTACGTTTGGTCCAAATCAAAAAACTAGGCGGTAAAGTAAATGAGCTAGAAAAGGCAAAGGCCCAAATCTTAGGGGATCAAAAGCATTTGAGTGATATCGATCCAGCAGAATTCCAAAAGAAATTAAGCTACTATTTACATCTATTAGGCCAGAAGGATGCGGAAATTAAAAAATTAAAGAAAGAGAACGTCGTTTTAATTCTTCGCAATGATTCCCTTAGCCGCGAAGCCCAAATTCTAAAAGTAGGTTTAGTTAACATCCAAAAGGCATTGGAGGATTCAAGTAAGACGTTTGGTCTTAAGGAAAGAGAACTAAGTGAAAGATCTCGCGTGTTAGAAATTAGAAATAAGGAATTAAGCGAAAAGGTGAGCGCTGCTGCTGCTTTACGTGCTGAGGGGGTAAATGTATACGCCATTTCTTCACGTGGGAAAGAATCTTCAGTCAACAACCAAAAGGCACGTAAAGTCGATAAAATCCGCGTAATGTTCCATTTACAGGAAAACGCACTCGCAAACAAGGAGATCAAAACCGTGTTTCTGCGTATTATTGAACCTACAGGGACAACGATTTCGGATTATAATTTAGGTTCGGGTACCTTTGATTTTAAAGGTCGCGAACTAACATTCACTAGTCGCCAGCGTATTTTCTATGAAAATAACCACCAATCAGTGGAATTTATCTATTCCAGACCAAATGGTTTCAAAGCCGGTAAGCACGAAATTGAGCTTTACGCGGAGGGTTATTTGATCGGACTAGGAACCTTCGAAGTGCGCTAATCCTAAAATATTGTTGTTAACGTTTTGATTGTGAAGGAATATTCGTACCTTTGCAGTCCAAATTTTTACCAGTTTTTAAACAACAATTTTTTTATGGAATTAAAAAACTATGAGACGGTGTTCATTTTAACTCCCGTTTTGTCTGAACAACAGACAAAGGACACTGTTGAGAAATTCAAGAATCTGTTGGTAGAAAACGGTGCGCAAATCGTTCACGAAGACGCTTGGGGCTTACGTAAGTTAGCTTACCCGATTCAGAACAAGCACACTGGATACTATCAAATTTTCGAATTCGCAGCAGCTCCTACCTTGATTGCTAAATTAGAATTAGAATACAAGCGTGATGAGCGTGTGATTCGTTTCTTGACTTTAGCTTTAGATAAGCACGCTGTAGCTTACAACGAAAAAAAGAGAAAAGGATTAGTAGGTAGAAAACCAGAAAAAACAGAAGCATAATATGACACTAGTTAACGAACCTGTAGATAAGAACGGAAACCGTAAGAAGTATTGCCGTTTCAAGAAATCTGGTATTCAATACATTGATTTCAAAAACCCAGATTATTTATTGAAGTTAGTGAACGAGCAAGGTAAAATCTTACCTCGTCGTATCACAGGAACTTCATTGAAATTCCAACGTCGTGTGGCACAAGCTGTTAAGCGTGCTCGTCACTTGGCTTTGATGCCTTACGTGGCTGACGGTTTAAAATAGTACCTTATCCAATAAACATTTGATTGTAAACATAAGATGGAAATTATATTAAAAACAGATATTGCTGGATTAGGTTACAAAAACGATATCGTTGCAGTGAAAGCTGGTTACGGTCGTAATTACTTAATTCCACAAGGATTCGCTATCATGGCGACTCCGTCTAACCGCAAGGTTGTAGCGGAAAACATCAAGCAAGCTGCTCACAAAGTGGAGAAAGTTCGTCAAGATGCATTCGATTTAGCTACAGCTATTGGTGAAATGACATTAACTATTCCTGCGAAAACAGGTGATAGCGGAAAAATCTTTGGTCGTGTGACTAGCCTTCAAATTTCAGAGATGTTGAAAGAAAAAGGTTTCGATATCGATCGTAAGAAGATTTCATTCGATACAGAAGTGAAGACTATCGGCGATTACGCTGCTACGCTTGACTTACACAAGGAAGTAAAACACAAGATTACTTTCTCTGTGGTTTCAGAATAGTATTTGAAACAAAACGATAAGAAGGAATCGCGCTGAGCAATCGGCGCGATTTTTTTATTTTAAGCCAGGGCGTCACTTCGTGACTTAGTCATCGCTGCGCGATTTAGTCACGACTGCGTCATTTAGTCATCGCTTTGCGATTTAGTCACGACTCTGTCGTTTAGTCGGCGCTGCGCGCCTAAGTCATCGCTAAGCGATTTAGTCGCCCTGCGGGCTTAGTCATAAATGTCAGGGCAAAAAAAAGTCCGGAAAGGAATTTCTTCCCCTCCGGACTCATTGACTAAGTTGCGAAGCAACGACTAAGACGAAGTCGACTAAGTCACGCAGTGACGACTCTTTTTCGACTAAGTCTCGCAGAGACGACTAAGCCGCCTGCGGCGACTACGCTAACGCAGCCTTCAAATTCGTATCTAAAGCCTCTAAGAACTCTTCTGTGTATAAGTAGTGCTCTCCGTGGTTTACTTTGTTACCGTGGATACAAACAGCTAAATCTTTCGTCATTTTACCTGACTCCACTGTCTCAACACATACTTTTTCCAATGTTTGGCAGAAATTAATCAAAGCCGCATTGTTATCTAATTTACCACGGAATTCTAAGCCACGTGTCCAAGCGAAGATAGATGCGATTGGATTCGTAGAAGTAGGCTTTCCAGCTTGGTGATCGCGGTAGTGACGAGTCACAGTTCCGTGAGCCGCTTCAGCTTCCATTACTTTTCCGTCTGGAGTAATCAATACTGAAGTCATTAAGCCTAATGAACCGAAACCTTGAGCAACTGTATCAGACTGAACGTCTCCATCATAGTTTTTACAAGCCCAAACAAAGTTACCATTCCACTTTAATGCAGAAGCAACCATGTCATCGATCAAACGGTGCTCGTAAACGATACCTTTTGCGTCAAATTTCGCTTTGTAATCTGCTTGGTAGATCTCTTCGAAGATATCTTTGAAACGACCATCGTATTTCTTCAAGATCGTATTCTTAGTCGATAAATATAAAGGCCAGCCTTTGCTCAATGCCATGTTAAAGCAAGAGTGTGCAAAACCTTTGATCGATTCATCCGTATTGTACATGGTCATTGCAACGCCATCTCCTTTGAAGTTGTATACTTCGAACGTTTGAGCTGCACCACCATCTTCTGGTTGGAATGTAACCGTTAATTTACCTTTTCCTTTCGTTACGAAGTCAGTTGCGCGGTACTGATCACCGAACGCGTGACGACCGATCATGATAGGAGCAGTCCAGTTAGGAACTAAACGAGGAACGTTAGCGCAAACGATTGGCTCACGGAAAACAGTACCATCTAGGATGTTGCGAATCGTTCCGTTAGGTGATTTCCACATTTGTTTCAAATCAAATTCAGCTACACGAGCCTCATCTGGAGTGATCGTTGCACATTTGATACCTACACCGTATTTTTTGATTGCCTCAGCTGCTTCGATGGTTACTTGGTCATTCGTCTCATCGCGGTATTCTACGCCTAAATCATAGTATTTAATGTCTAGATCTAAATAAGGCAAGATTAATTTATCCTTGATGAATTTCCAGATAATTCGAGTCATCTCATCGCCGTCTAATTCAACGACTGGGTTGGCAACTTTAATTTTTTCCATTTTTGTTATATCAATATTTTGATAGGTTGTGTTAATCTTGCAAAGGTAAAGACTAAATCTTTTTTCCTCCATTATTTTGGGGTATTTTTGTCAAAATGCTAGCTTTTTTTTAATGGAAACCGTAATTAAGATCTCATGCAAGGATGAGAAAGGATTAGTTCATAAAATAACGGGGGTGTTATTCTCGAAATTAGTGAATGTCACCCAGACCAATGAGTTTGTAGATGAACTTAAAGATCGCTTTTTTATGCGGGTATCTTTTACAGGTGCAACTGATTTGATATCCTTGAAGCAGGAAATCGAAGTCGTTTTACCTTTCGATGCGCAAGTGGAAGTAATCCCGCCAGCAAAAAAGCGTGTATTCCTATGTGTGACCAAAGAGCATCATTGTTTAGGGGATTTACTGATCAAGTCTCAATTCGAAGATATGCCTTTTACTATCGTGGGTGTGTTAGGGAATCACGCCGTTTTAGCCTCTTTGTGTACTCAATTTTCCATTCCATTCACACACGTGCCGGCAGAAGGTTTATCGCGTGAAGCACATGAGGCGCAGCTTAGGTTGATTATTGATGCTGCAAATCCTGATTTAATTGTGCTGGCTAAATATATGCGAATATTAACCCCTGATTTTGCGTCGGCTTATTTAGGTAAGATGATCAACATTCACCACTCTTTCTTACCCGCTTTTGTAGGAGCAAATCCGTACCAGCAAGCTTTTCAGCGTGGGGTGAAAATTATTGGTGCAACTGCTCATTTTGTGACGGATGATCTAGATGAAGGTCCAATTATTTGTCAGGATGTGGTTTCAGTGAACCATTCTTATGATGCGAAGCAAATGTCGAAAGCGGGAAAAGAAGTGGAAAAAATGGTTTTGGCTAAAGCATTACAGCTTGTACTCGAAGATCGCGTCTTTATTCATGAAAACAAGACGATTTTATTTGATTAAAATTTGCCTGAAAAAGCGTAAATTGCAGTCCTTTTTTTAGATACTATGTTTGAGAATTTAAGTTCGAAGTTGACCACTGCTATGCGTACCCTGAAGGGGAACGGTAGAATTACGGATATTAACGTTGCCGCCACGGTGAAGGAAATTCGCCGCGCCTTAATGGATGCGGACGTTAACTACAAGGTAGCGAAAGAAATTACGGATCGAATTAAGGATCAGGCGATGGGTCAAAAAATCCTCATTGCCGTAGAGCCTGGCCAATTATTGATTAAAATTGTTCACGAAGAATTAACCCAATTAATGGGTGGCCAAAAGCAGGACATTAACCTAAAAGGCGATCCATCGGTCGTTTTGATTGCGGGTTTACAAGGTTCTGGTAAAACAACTTTCTCGGGTAAATTAGCTCAATACATAAAAAAAGGGGGACGCAATGTCCTATTAGTAGCCTGCGATATTTACCGTCCAGCGGCGATCGACCAATTGAAAGTATTGGGAGAGCAAGTGGGGGTGGAAGTGTACGCTGAGCCTGAAAATAAGAACGCAGTAAGCATCGCGGAGAACGCCTTATCTTATGCCCGTAAGATGGGTAAAAAAGTAGTCATCGTCGATACGGCGGGTCGTTTAGCGGTGGATGAGGCGATGATGAACGAGATCGCAGCTGTCAAGGAAGCGATTAAACCAACGGAGATTTTATTCGTTGTTGATTCGATGACGGGTCAAGATGCGGTGAATACGGCGAAGACCTTTAATGATCGATTAAACTTTGATGGCGTTGTCTTAACGAAATTAGATGGGGATTCTCGCGGTGGTGCGGCCCTTTCTATCCGTCAAATTGTTGATAAACCAATTAAATTCATTTCTACAGGGGAAAAAATGGAGGCCTTGGATCAGTTCTATCCTGATCGTATGGCGAACCGTATCCTAGGAATGGGGGACGTGTTGTCTTTAGTAGAGCGTGCGCAGCAGGCTTTTGACGAAGATGAGGCGGCTCGATTAAATAAGAAGATACGTCAAAACAACTTTACGTTTGAGGACTTCTATGCACAGTTACAGCAAATTAAGAAGATGGGTAACATCAAGGATTTGATGGGCATG
The DNA here is from genome assembly GCA_028868395.1 of Cytophagales bacterium. The sequence continues at coordinate 9,662 of JAGWUO010000015.1, forward strand.
GTGCCAGGAATGAGTCAGGCAGTGAAGGATGTAGATATTTCCAATGATTCCTTCAAGCCGATTGAAGCGATCATTAGTTCGATGACTCCGAAGGAGCGTCAAAATCCAGATATTTTGAACCCATCACGTAAGAATCGGATTGTTGCAGGGTCAGGAACGTCGATTCAGGAGGTGAATAACCTGTTGAAACAGTTCGAAGACATGCGCAAAATGATGAAGATGATGAACAAGGTGCAGGATGGCAAGATGAAGATGCCTAATTTAGGGGGCATGTTCAAGCGCTAATTATTTTCGAATTAGCGCTCCTATTTCCTTCTCGAATCCTTTCATTAAGCGATCCATCGTGGACTCAATTACCTTATCCGTTAAGGTTTGGGACTCATCTTGTAGCGTAAAGCTTACAGAATAGGCCTTCTTACCTTCACCCAGGTTTTTGCCCTCGTAGACGTCGAATATCGATACGTTTTTCAGTAAATTCTTCTCGTATTGCTCTGCTAGTTTGCGAATCGCTTGGTAGCTGACCGTTTTGTCAACGACAAGTGATAAGTCACGACGAACCTCAGGGAATTTAGAAATCTCCTGGTAGACGAAGTCTGCCTTTTCTTGCTTCACCCAGTAATCCCAGTCAAAGTCGGCGAAGAATACGTCTTGTTTTACCTCCCATTTACTGGCTAAATTCGGATGAATCATCCCGACTTCCAGACACGCTTTCTTGTTGATGGAAATGCGCAACCCAAAGGCAAAAACACTCGAATTTTCGATCGTATCGGTCTCAAACTCTGTTACACCTAATGAGCGCATTAACTCAATGCTGACTTGGTATAAGTGGTGTAACGCGGTTTTAGTAGGTGTGCTTGACCATGTTTCTCCCGCCCATAAACCGGTTGTAAATAAAGCTAAATGTCTTTTTTCGATGTATTTAGCCCCTTTTTTGTGGTAGGTTTTACCAAATTCAAATACTTTCAGATCTTTTTGGCGGCGGTTAATATTATGAGCCAAGACTTCTAATCCGGCGAATGACATGTGCTGTCTCATGACGCCAAGATCTTCAGAAAGTCGATTAAGAATCTCTACCGTTTCAAATGGTAAATCTTTCGCGATGGCAGCATGTGCATCGGCTTTCGTCAATGAATTGGTGATGATTTCCTGGAAGCCTTTGGCCGTCAAAATCTGTGAGATATTCAACTGCACCCGCTCCTTGTCTAGTAAAGGGAATTCCGAGATGAAATTCGCGCTTAGATGATCTGATAATGGGATGTTATCTAAACCATGTATA
>JAGWUO010000290.1 GCA_028868395.1 Cytophagales bacterium
TCTTGGTGATTTATTCAGGGATGCAAAAAACGATAGTCAGTCTGGGGTTATTAACCGAAATATCACCCTGCTGGGCGACCCTACCTATCCGCTGCCGTGGAATCAACAAGCGCTTACCATCCGACTAGACACCTTGGCTTCAGGAACCATTCAAGGTCAAACAACTCCCAGCATTGATGGGGAGATTCGCTTGTTTTATTTTGGCGAAGATACGCCGATGCAGACGTTGGGAACCAAAACGGATAAATTCAGCTATCTCAAATCAGGGGAATTAATGGCCATCAACAGCGCAAAGGTCGAAAAAGGTAAATTTACCCTGGCGAATGTGCCAGCGGCAAAGTTAAAATGGACCGCGAGAACAGCAACAGAGACGTATGGCGGAGGGATGAGAAGCATTGTAAAATTAACTTCAGAGACAAAAGAAGTAATCGCCCCGTTGCTGACTGCAAGCCTTTTAAATGAGTCAGATCCACTAGCTTGCTCCCCTAATCCCCTTTTACAAATCAAAATCAGCGATGCAAGTTCACTAAAACTCGTGGGTCCCAAAGGCGAAAAAGCGCTAATCTCCATCAACGATACCTTGGAAATTCCCTTCTCTGATGTATTTACTCCCGAGCTTGGAAATAGCAAACAGGGAACCGTTACCATCCCTTTTGAATCACTCGCGCCTGGACTCTATAAAATCAAAGCAAATTGTTTTGACGTGCATACGAATCAAGGATTTTGTTCGTTTGAATTCCGCGTTTCAGCTGATAACAAAGAGCAAGGTTCACTCCAAATTTACCCGAATCCCATTACCGAGCGGACCAACTTTTATTTTTTACAAGAGAAACGCTGGACGAGCTATCGTTACAAGCTAAAAATTTATAGTAACTTAGGGAAACAAATGCTCGAAAAGACGGGAATGATTCCAGGAAGCGATTCTGTTAATCAAACATTCTCGATCGAGTGGAGTACGGCAGAGAAGAGCCAATTAGATTTTATTAATTATTACCAAATTGAGATTACCTATGACGATGGAACTCCATTTAGAAGCTTCAGCGGTCGTATTGGAAATATAAAATAACCCATGAAAAGAGTCCTAACCCTTTTATTTATTGTTGTTGGATTCATGTCCTACGCTCAAACAACCTTAGTTTCTGGCCAAATCAATGCCGGTCGCATCCCTACTCCTACCCTCTTATTCTTAAACGTTGCCCCAGATGCCCGTTCTGCGGCAATGGGCGATGCAGGGGTAGCTTTATCGGTGGATGCGAATGCCATTCACTGGAATACGGCGAAATTAGCCACTACGGAAAAGAAAATGGGTTTTTCTATGTCATATACGCCATGGTTGCGCAACTTGGTAAACGATATGGCACTGTACAATGTGGCAGGATATACGGTGACGAAGAAGAATTTGGTTTTTGGGTTCTCGGTTGATTATTTCGATCAAGGGATGTTCCAAGCCACGTTAGATAATGGGACAAGTGCAGGTAATTTTAATTCCAAAGAATTCGCCTTAGGTATCTCTCACGCTAGAAAATTGTCACCAGCCCTTTCTTTAGGGATGAATTTAAAGTACATCAATTCGAACTTATTAGGTAACTACCAAGGGAGCGGTGGATTAAACAATGCCTTAAAACCTGCTGAGACGGTGGCGGCCGACATTTCGGTGTTTTATTCGAAACCGACCACAGCTCCTTGGAAATACAGCTACGGCTTAACTCTTTCAAACATCTCAGGTAAAGTAACGTACGGCGGAACCGAGAAAAACTTCATTCCTACGAATTTACGTATCGGGATGGCGGCAACGCATGAAATAGATGACTTGAACAAATTGACCTTTACGGTTGATTTCAACAAATTAATGGTCCCTACGCCTCCTGCATACGTGAATGGCAAAATGGTAGGAACAGATCCTGCGACAGTTTCTGCGATTGGTGGAATTTTTGGATCCTTAGCAGATGCTCCGGATGGGATTAGTGAAGAGTTAAAAGAGGTGACCACGTCAGTGGGCGCGGAATATTTGTTCAATAACGCCTTTGCTTTACGAACAGGTTATTTTCACGAGAGTGAGATGAAGGGAAATCGGAAGTACTTTACCTTTGGTTTAGGCTTTAAGATGGACCAA
>JAGWUO010000291.1 GCA_028868395.1 Cytophagales bacterium
CAATCAAGCTTCGACTACTATCTAGCGAATCCGCTGAATATAAACCTCGTATCTGAAACGGAGCTACAATCATCTCTCCTATTTAACTCAGATCAAATCACTGCATTTATAGCATTCCGCAAACAAATAGGCGCATTCCAATCGATCCTCGAATTACAAACTATCCCGGGATGGGATCTCGACTTTCTGCGCCGAATTCAAGACTATGTCGTGTGCAATCCACTACATCCCAGCTGGTGGAAGCCGAACTCATCCACTCATCAGATCTTATTTAAAACAGATTGGACTGCAGAGACGAAGAAAGGGTTTACAGATCCTGATTTACGTAGTAAGACCCGTTATGTTGGCGATAGAACGAACCAAACGCTTCGGTACCGGGGGCAATTGAACGCTAATCTACGGATGGGATTTCTGTTACAAAAAGATGCGGGAGAAAAAGACCTTAGCGACTTTAGTAGTGGATTCATTGAATTTAAATCCAAAGGAATTATTGAGAAAGTCATCCTTGGCGACTTCATCAATCAATGGGGTCAGGGGCTTGTTCAATCCGGAGGCTTCTCCTTAGGCAAGAGTTTCGAGAGTATCAAAGCCACTCAAAAATTCAATCTAGGAGGTTTAGCCTACAGTTCAAGCGTTGAATATGGCTACTATAGAGGAATTAATGCTACGTTTAAACTGAAGGATTATCTACGAATTCAAACTTTTGCGTCATACCGAAACTTGGATGCCACCACCGGAATCGACTCATTGGGAAAAACCTATTTGCGAACGAGGGTCGAAGATGGTTTCCATCGAACGAGCTCAGAAATCAGCCATAAAGACGCAATGTATGAAAAAACTACTGGCGCAAACATTACCTATTCTCCTCTAAGCATTCCACTAGTCCTCCAGTTAAATGGGGTTTATACCCTCTGGTCCTTGCCTAAACCCGTCGGAGTAGGCTATAAACAACCCGAGTGGTCTGGAAATGAATTAAAGAATTATTCTCTCAGCTTCCAATATCCGCTTAAGAACATCCGAATGGTGGGCGAACTAGCTTATTCCGGCTTCAAACAGTTTTCTATTATTCAATCCGCAGCAGCCTCTCTATCGAAAAAATTAGATGTCTCCTATTTATTCAGACACTATTCCGCTGGCTATTTCAGTCCTAAATCGAATGGACTTTCTGAGAACTCAGAAAATCTGAATGAAATAGGCCTTTTCCTTGGCTTAGGTTATCAAATCAATAGACGAATGAAGCTAAGCTCTTACTTCGATTATTTTCGCTTCCCAGGGCCTAAATACCAAATTGAAGCCTCTAATACTTCTGGTTGGGAATTTCTCAACCGATTACAGTGGGAAAAAAGGCATAGTGCCCGCGGGTTCATCCAAGGCAAATGGACTAGAAAAGAAGAGAAAGACCTGATTCAAATCAGCCTGGATGGACATTATATCGCCATCAAATCCTGGGACTTTCACTTGAGAGCGATGGCCTCTAAATTAGGCGCAGAGATCGGCTATTTACTACTACAAGATATAAAATGGGACCATGGCAAATGGAATGTACAAGGACGATTCGCCATTATGAATACGCCTAGCTATGACACACGGAATTATGCTTATGAACCTGGCGTTCCCTATTCTTTCCTTTTACCGGCCTATTCGGGTAATGCCATCAAAACAACATGCGTAGTTTCCTATCAAATGAACCGAGAAATCGCAATAGCGGCTAAATGGGCACGCATTCAATACCGAGATCGAACAGAAGTAGGATCCGGATTAGATACCATTGATGGGAATAGTAAAACCGATATTACCCTACAAATCAGCTACAAGATGCACTAAACGATTGCTTCGCGAACGCGTAACAATTTTTCCAAAAGACCTTCTAATTGATCTAATGGAAGCATATTAGCCCCATCTGATTTTGCTACCGAAGGATTCGGGTGGGTTTCGATAAAGATTCCATCAGCACCGACTGCAATTGCCGCTTTAGCAATGGTTTCAATCAAGGCGGGTTGGCCACCTGTTACGCCAGTCGTTTGATTAGGACGCTGTAAGGAATGCGTGCAATCCATGATAACTGGGACATTCATCGCAGACATCTCTGGAAGATTACGGTAATCCACTACT
>JAGWUO010000292.1 GCA_028868395.1 Cytophagales bacterium
ACCGATGAATATTGAAAACAAATTCAAGAAATTGTTCATATTCTACCAAAAAGTTATCCCCAATAAAGGCTGGAACAAGTACAGCTGGGTGCAACTGAAATATAAGAATCAGGTTATTTGCGAATAAGGACCAAAATTTTTAATTTAATATCCGTTCTACAAAAAAAATATAATGCGTAACGACTTAATTATCGGTTTAGATATTGGTAGCTCTCACGTGAGAGCCATTGCAGGGAAGCAAAACGACCGAGGCAGATTAGAGATTTTAGCGACAGGTTCATCCGTTAATACAAACAATGTATTAAACGGTGAAATTGTTAATATCAATAAAACGACCGCTGCCATTTCAGAGGCGATGAACCAAATTTCTCACGTCTTAGACGGGAAGAATTCGGAGCATTTCTTCGCATCGAACTTGTCAGGATCACATATTAAAGTACAACCCTTTAGCTTATCGAAGCTACGCAAGAACGAAAGAGAACCCGTTTCTAACAATGAGGTTATCAGCCTATTTGAGGAAGCAAAACGCACATTTGCAGACAAAAACCCTTGCGTTTTACATACCTTACCTATCGGTTTCAAGGTAGGTAATTTACCAGAAACGTTAGATCCAATCGGCCAAATCGGTCAAAAAATCCAAGCGGATTTCGTCTTCATTTCGGCCAATCCAAGCAAGAACGACTTGTTAACGCAGTGTTTAAAATCAGCGGAGACGAAGCACTTGAAAAAAGGAAACGTTTATTTCAGTTCTTTAGCGACAGCAAGTTCTGTTTTAAATAAAGAAGAGAAGCAAGAAGGAGTAGTGCTAGTAGACCTAGGTAGCGGAACAACCGAAATTAGCATCTTCCAAAACAACCGTTTAAAGCACGCCACGGTATTAAATTGGGGTGGTGATTTAGTAACGGATGATATTCAATCTGGATTAGAAATATCACGTGATCATGCGGAAACGCTAAAAGTACGTTTTGGATCAGCGATCCAAAAAGATATTCCGGTTAGTGAGGTCGTAATGATCCCTGGTATTGCAGGACGCAAGGCTACGCCAGTTTCTGTAAAAAACTTAGCGATTATCATTGAAGAGCGTATGAAGGAATTAGCGGCGATTGTCGTGGCTGAAATTTCGAAGCATACAGACATTAAGCAATTAAAAGCAGGTTTAGTGTTAACGGGTGGTGGGGCACAACTTCCCTATATCGATGAGTTGTTCCAAAAATTCACCGGCCTAGACGCCCGTATCGGAGATCCGAATGCCACTTCAACTAATCCAGCCATTGCCACGGAGATCAAAGATCCCTCCTATGCCACTGTTATTGGTTTAGTGCAGGTATACTATGATCAGCAAGAAACGGCCGATGCTGATGAAGCTTCAATGGCAAGTGCACCTGTAAAAGAAATGGCTAAAGAATCAGGCTACACTGAAACCAAGACTTCGAAACCTGCACCTCGTATCGGTGACCTATTCCGCAAAATGGTGGATGTCGTGATGGGAGATGATGAAGGTGGAGACGCCTCGTATTAAGCTAGAATAATTTAGATTCAATCAATTGAATCAATATGTGGATCACTTTGATGTGGATTTCTTGAATGCGATCTGCGTAACCGAAGTGGTCCACTCTTATTTCATGGCAACCATAAGCCGCTAATTGACCACCGTCTTTACCCGTAAGGAGAATCACTTCCATTCCTTTGGCTTGAGCGGCCTTCACTGCCTCCACAATATTGGCGGAGTTTCCAGAAGTAGAAATACCTACCAATACATCTCCTTTATTTCCTAAACCCTCGATGAATCGAGAAAAGATGTAATTATACCCAAAGTCATTACTCACACAAGAAATATGGGATGGATCTGAAATCGCCATCGCCGCTAAAGCCGGGCGATTCTCGCGGTAACGACCGGATAGTTCTTCCGCAAAGTGCATCGCATCGCAATGGCTTCCACCGTTTCCACAAGACAAAATCTTATTCCCCTTTTTTAGGGCATTCACTAATACATCAGCGGCCTTCTCGATAGCCTCGATTTTAGCAGGATTACCTAAAAAATCAGCTAAAACTTGCTGAGACTCTTGTAGAGATTGGGTGATCAAATTATTCATATTGCA
>JAGWUO010000293.1 GCA_028868395.1 Cytophagales bacterium
AGCAGAATTCGATATAATTTTAAGCCTAGCTGAATAAAGATGAAATCGATCCGCCTTTTCCTTGTATTGACACTTTGTAGTATCGCTACTTTCGCTCAAGAAATGAAGCGAATTGAAATACCAGTAGGTTCAAGTCAATTGGAAACTTTTTCCATTCCATTAGGAGAAAAAGGCGTGATTGTATTAAATCACATAGGCAAAGCGGAATTCAACATTAGAAAATTCGACACGAACCTAGAGCAGGTTTGGACCAACCAAGGAAGCGTAGACGGCAACCTCGATTATGTGACCCATTGTTATGATGGGAACCGCCTCTATTTATTGTTCAGTCGCTTTAAAAGCAATAATTATTACATCGTTCGTGTGAATCCGACCGATGGTAAATTGGAAAAATTCCAAATCTTTTCCGTCGAGAAGATGGAGATTTCAAACTTTAAAGCCTTAAATCAATCCTTATTTATTGGGGGTATCATTAATAATACGCCTGTCATTCTTTTCACCAATCTAAGTGAAAAGCGAACCCGCATTCTTCCGGCTGTCGTGAACGGACAAGCAGAGATCCAATCGATGGATTTAGACACACTACAACAGCAAATCAATGTGGTCTATTCGGTAGGAAAAAAGGCAAAAAACTACCAACTAATCTTAAAATCCTTTGATGAAGATGGGAATCAGTTAGGGCAAATTACCATGAATCCGAAAGACGAGTATGCGCAAATGAATGCTAAATCAACTCAACTAAACGATTCCTTACAGGTAGTGGTGGGAACCTATGGCCACAAGGGCTCCATTGGATCATCTAAAGGCCCTAGTTCACAAGGAATTTATTTCAGTTCCTACCTGGATGGCGATTTACAAGAGTCAAAATTTACCAGTTTCACTCAGTTTACCAACTTCTTTAATTTCTTGGGAGAAAAACAGAAGAACAAACAAGAGAAAAAGATTAAATCGAAAGAGGAAAAAGGAGAGGAGCTACGATTAGATTACCGCCTCTTAATGCACGAAATCATTAAAAAAGGCGATCATTACATCGTGGTGGCCGAAGCATTTTACCCGGATTACAAATACGTGAATTACTCGCCTTTTGGTGGGACTTTAGGAATGCTGGGGGGCGGTCTCTATTCTCCCTGGAATATGATGTATAATCCCTATCGATGGGGTTACGGCAATTACGGATTGTATTCGCCCTTTTCGAGTTATTACAGCCCTTGGGGATACAGAGGATTTAATTCCTACAGCAATTCTCAGCAATTTGACGGTTGGATTTACACCCATGCCGTGATTGCTGAATTAGACGAGAAAGGAAATGTATTGTGGGATCATTCCATTGATTTGAATAATATCAAAGAAGAAAAATTGATTCAAAAGATTAAAACCTCATTAAATGGAGATGTATTGACTTTATCTTACCAAAGAGGGAACAACATCATCTCCAAATACATCAGCCCTGAAGGTCAATCAGGCGATGAGAAAGTACAAGAATTGAGCACTCAAAATGAGGGTGATCGAATTCGCCGTCAAGAAAAATCAGATCTTAACTATTGGTATAAAAATTATTTTATCGCTTCAGGCAACCAAACGATTAACAATTCAGAGGAAGGAAGACGCTCTGTGTATTTCCTAACTAAAATCCCATTGAACCCCTAAAATTTGAAAAATTCAGCTTCTATTGCCATTGAAACACCCGCTTTTTGGGGTAAAAACTATGAATTAATTGATTCAGGTGGGTTCGAAAAACTGGAACAGTTTGGAGCCTTTGTGGTTAGACGTCCGGAGCCGCAGGCTGTTTGGCAAAAATCATTATCCGAAGAATTTTGGGCAAGTAAAGCGAATGCCTATTTCAAAAAAGAAAAAGGGAGTACCGAACGTGGTGTTTGGGAGGTAAAAAAGGGCGTACCAGATAAATGGTTTATGCCTTATCAATCAGAAACCTTAGATTTAAACTTCAAGATTTCCTTGTCTTCGTTTAAACATGTGGGCATTTTTCCAGAGCAAGCGTCTAACTGGGAGTTTTTGGCAAAGAACATTCCCTTACTAAAAACACCCAAACCTAAGATTTTGAACCTATTCGCCTATACTGGAGGTGCGAGCTT
>JAGWUO010000294.1 GCA_028868395.1 Cytophagales bacterium
TCTTCCTTAGAACAAGTGGCCTACCACGATTCCTGCTATTTAGGCAGAGGAAACGGCGTTTATGAAGCACCGCGCGAAATTATTTCTGGCTTAAAAAAGGAACTAATCGAGCTGAAAAGTTGTAGAACAAAAGGACTTTGCTGCGGAGCGGGAGGTGCACAAGTATTCAAAGAGCCAGAAACAGGCGGCGAGGACGTGCAAGTGAAAAGAGTCCAAGAAATGGTCGATTCAGGTGTCAGCAAAGTGGCCTTAGCGTGCCCCTTCTGCATGGTGATGGTCCAAGACGGCTTAAATAAAGTAGGCAAAGAAAAACACATCCAAGTAGTAGATTTAGCTGAGTTAGTGCAGCAATCCATGTAATATATGTATTTACCCATTGAACAAATGCCCGATCATTCCCGCGTATGGGTTTATCAGGCAAACCGACCTTTTACAGCGTCAGAAACCCGAGCCATTCAGGACTATTTAGCCCCCGCTTTAACCCAATGGGCGGCACACGGAGCTGGATTAAATGCTTCCTTTGAGATTCGCTTTCAACAAGTGATCGTCATCGCGGTGGATGAAACGGTGAATGCAGCTTCTGGCTGTTCGATCGATGCATCGACGCGTTGGTTTAAGGAGATGGGAGCTAACTTGGGAATCGACTTCTTTGATCGCAGCACTGCAGTGGTGGAAGGTAATCAACTTACCTTGATCCCTTTGACAGCGTTGAAAAACAATCCAATGTTGACGCCAACCACTCAAATTATTCCTCTACAAACGGAGTCGCTAGGTGCTTACCGCGCAGGATGGCTGCAAACAGCAAACACCACTTGGTTACAACGTTATTTCGCATAAGATGGCAGAGGATTTAGTCAAAATCGAGGGAACCCGCGCTGAAAAATACGCGTCCTTATATCCCCAAATTCAATCACTTCTAGCCGGAGAAACAGACAAATATGCAAACTTAGCCAATATTGCAGCGGCGGTTCATGAGGTGTTTGGTTTTTTCTGGGTGGGATTCTACCTTACAAAAGAAGGTCAATTAGTTTTAGGGCCCTTTCAGGGTCCAGTAGCTTGCACACGCATTCCTTTTCATAAGGGAGTTTGCGGTCACGCGTATACCACAAAAAAAACGGTTTTAGTGCCGGATGTGGAAGCATTCCCAGGGCATATCGCCTGCGCATCAGCGTCCAAGTCAGAGATTGTATTACCTGCGATTGTGAATGGAGAAGTCGTACTCGTATTTGATCTGGATTCAGATCAATTAGCGGACTTTTCTGAAGTGGATCAGCAAGGTCTAGAAAAAATTATCGGATTAATTGAAGATGCTTGGTCTTCTTGGGTCTAGGCTAATCTAGCAATCACCGTTTCGCCACCTACTGGTTTGTCGTCGATGTTTACACAGATTTCTGCATCTAAAGGCAAGTAGATATCGATTCGGCTACCAAATTTAATAAAGCCAAATTCCGTTCCCTGAACGACTGCATCCCCTTCTTTCGCATACCAACAAATACGTTTGGCTAAAGCTCCTGCAATCTGACGGAATAGCACTTCTGTTCCATTTTCGTGCTTCACCACGTAGGTAGTGCGCTCATTTTCCGTGCTTGATTTTGGGTGCCAAGCTACCAAGAATTTACCTGGGTGGTATTTGAAATAAGATACAATACCCGAAATAGGGTTGAAATTTACGTGTACGTTAATGGGAGACATAAAGATCGAAACCTGACGGCGTGGACCCTTAAAATATTCTGTTTCGACGGTCTCCTCGATCACCACTACTTTGCCATCTGCTGGAGCGATGATATTTTTAGGATCCAGCACCGTGTGGCGCTTAGGAACACGGAAAAACTGTAGGATAATTAAATAAAACAAGGAAGTAATGACCACTATTGTCTCTCTAACAAAGACATTTTCTGGGAAGAAATACGCAACCAGGCCATTAATACCTAATACGATGAGTAATGAAGTGAATAATAGGGTCCGTCCTTCTCTATGTAATGTCATGCGTTGAATGCTAAATAACCTTGTTAATTTACAAAATTAGTTATTTTTGGGGACGCAACCACAATTCTATGCTAAAAAAAGCGAGTCTGTTCCTTCT